>JBNKYV010000061.1:0-12261 GCA_050301075.1 Gammaproteobacteria bacterium | reverse complement strand
CTCTTTAACAATTTTCTCGGCAATCTTGCCGCGCTTACCGGGTAGGTTTAATTCACTGAAGAACTGGTAAGCATTGCCAACAGACATGCCGGTAACATATTGCATGGGTTTGTCAGCCACGAATACATTGCGTGCCTCAGTGCGCAAACGTGCGCCGCCACAATCAGGGCAGTTACGATGACTAAGATACTTGGCCAACTCTTCGCGCACGGCATTTGATTCGGTTTCGCGATAGCGGCGTTCCATGTTGGGTAGTACGCCTTCAAAGGTCGCCAGCTTTGTACGTGGCGTGCCACGATCGCTAAAGAAGGTCATTTCGATCTCTTCTTTACCACTGCCATGCAGTAGTACCTGTTTTACATCATCAGGTAGTTCGTTGTACGGCGTATCCAGATCAAAACCGTAATGGTTGGCAAGCGATTGCAGGAGTTGGAAGTAGTAAGCGTTACGGCGATCCCATCCACGGATAGCACCACTGGCGAGGCTGGATTCTGGGTTGTGTACAACGCGGGCCGGATCAAAAAACTGATTCACGCCCAGGCCGTCGCAGCTGGTGCAAGCACCAAATGGACTATTAAAAGAGAATAGACGTGGTTCCAACTCGGTCAGGCTATAGCCACAGTGTGGGCAGGCAAACTTGGCTGAGTAGACTTGGTCTTTCTTATCACCATCCATAAACGCAATGCGTGCAATGCCTTCGGAAAGGTTCAGCGCGGTTTCAAAGGATTCCGCCAGGCGTTGTTGCAAATCATCACGCACTTTAAACCGGTCAACGACGGCCTCAATAGTGTGTTTCTTCTTTGCATCTAGCTGGGGCACCACATCCAGTTCAACAATCTGGCCATCAATGCGTGCGCGAATAAAACCTTGGCTGCGCAGATCTGCCAGTACTTGCAGGTGCTCACCTTTACGTCCGTCGATGACTGGCGCCAACAGCATTAGCTTGGTGCCTTCTTCCATCTCCAGCACGTGATCTACCATCTGACTAACGGTTTGTGCCTCCAGAACAACATCATGTTCCGGACAGCGAGGTTCGCCAACACGCGCATAGAGCAAACGCAGATAATCGTAGATCTCAGTTACTGTACCTACAGTAGAGCGAGGATTGTGTGATGTGGATTTTTGTTCGATGGAAATTGCGGGTGACAGCCCTTCGATGTGATCTACATCGGGCTTTTCCATCATGGATAAAAACTGACGAGCGTAGCTTGAAAGCGATTCAACGTAACGGCGCTGCCCCTCTGCGTAGATTGTATCGAAGGCGAGGGAGGATTTGCCGGAACCGGAAAGTCCGGTAATAACAATCAGTTTATCGCGTGGGAGATCAAGGTCTACGTTTTTCAGGTTATGCGTGCGCGCCCCACGGATGTGGATGGTATCCATAATGCTTTAGCTTTCAACTCGGTTATCGAACCTGATAATATACGTCCTTTTTACCCCACTAGGCAAAGTAGATTAGATAGCTTATGAGTAATCCCGGCACAAATATGACACCAACAGAGCGTCGCGCGGCGGTATCTCTCGCGACTATTTTTAGTACCCGTATGTTGGGGCTGTTTATGATTCTGCCGGTATTCGCGCTGTACAGTGATGAGCTGTCAGGTGCGACGCCGTTTTTGATTGGTGTAGCGATCGGTATCTATGGCCTCACTCAAGGTCTCTTCCAAATTCCATTTGGCATGCTTTCAGACCGCATTGGCCGTAAGCCGGTAATTTTTATGGGACTGGCTATCTTCGTGGTGGGCAGTATTGTCGCCGCGATGTCGGATTCTATTATAGGTGTCATCGTTGGCCGTGCCATGCAGGGCGCAGGGGCAATTGCGGCTGCGGTAATGGCATTGGCAGCGGACCTGACACGTGAAGAGCATCGCACCAAGGCCATGGCGACAATCGGTGTTAGCATGGGGATCTCATTTTCGATCTCGTTGGTACTTGGCCCAATCATCGACGGCATGTTCGGTATCAGCGGCATTTTCTGGATTACTGCCGCTCTAGCGCTGTTTGGCATGGTGATATTGGCTGTTGTGGTACCAACGCCAGTCGTCAGTCGTTTCCATCGTGATGCCGAGCCTGTGCCTTCACAGTTTAAAAACGTATTGGCTGATGGCCAGTTATTACGTCTGGATTACGGCATTTTTGCTCTACACATGATCCTGACGGCTAGTTTCGTCGCAGTACCGTTGGCGCTGAGTGAAAAAGCGGGTTTGGCAAGTGAATCTCACTGGATGGTTTATCTGGGGGTTATGCTGATTGCATTTATGGGAATGGTGCCGTTCATCATCATTGCCGAGAAAAAGCGCAAGATGAAGCAGATCTTTACCGGCGCAGTGGTTGTGCTAATGATCTCGCTATGGTGCATGGCGATGTTTGAATCAAGTCTCTACGGCATGGCTGGATCACTGTTGTTGTTCTTCTTGGCCTTTAACCTGCTGGAGGCGTCACTGCCATCTCTGGTTTCAAAAATTGCCCCTGCCGACAAGAAGGGGACAGCTATGGGTGTTTACACCAGTTCGCAGTTCCTGGGTGCCTTTGTTGGTGGCGTCGCCGGCGGTTGGTTGTACGAACACGTGAGCAGCGAAAGTGTATTCTACTTCTGTGCCATCGCGGCAGCTATCTGGGTATTGCTGGCAGGAACCATGAAACAGCCCCGCCATCTAGCAACTCACATGGTAAATGTTGGTAACGTAAGTGATGCAGAGGCTCAAGAACTCATCACAAGAATCGGCCAGATTTCAGGTGTAGAAGAGGTGGTTGTTATTCGTGAAGACGGCGTGGCTTATATCAAATACGATAGCAAAGCGACGAATCTTGATGAGGTAAATGAGTTTTCGGTGGCGGAAGATGAGTCTCTGGAAGAGGGGCAGGTAGGTCAATCTTCCGCTCCAGGGCAGGCTTAGGTAATCCTCGAAGAATAAGGCTGTCGATTTTTTTTACGAATCGGGAGTTTGGGTTAGCTATTCAAAACTTAACTAGCTGATTAAAAAATAAAAAAAATTCTGGCACAAAAAATGCATTTATTGTGCGTATAATAATAAGCTTACGCTCATTGGGGAAAGTTTGATGATGACTTCTAAGAAATTTGGCCTGGCAATTGCCGGGTTAGCCATGATGGCTTCTGGTAGCGCTTATGCAGTTCCTACGCTGCAGGTTGGTGCTTACGCGGGTGCGGGTGATAGCGGCACATATGCGGATTATATCGCCAATACCATTAATCCTACCGAGACGGATACTGCTATTACCGGCAATAGCACAATTCTTGTTGCCGGTTCGTACTCTAATAGCCCAGAGTTATTGATTGGCGGACAATACAGCGGTTCTCTAGGAACTGGTTCAGATTGGTCTGATTTCGGTTTTGATTCTGTATTTAACGGTTCTGGCGCCATCTTGATGGCTTCTGTTGCAGAAGGTTCTAGTTTGACTGATCTGACTGTAAACGGTTCTTCAGCTATTTTTACTTCACTGACAGATACTTATTTCCCTAATGAGCATGATCCAGCAAAAGATAACATTGCTGATTTCATGTACTTTGATATTGGGGATTTCGGTATTTTTGACAATGTTGTTACGAACTTGGCTACTGAAGATGGTTCTTGGTTTGACGGTGAAGTGAAAGAACTTCTGCTGGGCGGATTGGCAGCATATGACTGGATTCACTTTGATGTCATGGCTTTGGTTACTGATACTCAAGGTAAAACTTCATTGGTGACAACTTTGGATGCGAATCCAGGTTCGAAGGATTTGACTTGGAAAACTCCTGGTGATGAGCCACCACTGCCACCAAACGAAGTTCCTGCTCCTGGCGTTCTGTTCCTGATGGGCGTTGGTCTGCTGGCAATGGGTGTTGCCCGTCGTGCTAAAAAGAGCTAATCGATTTATATAAATTGATACTCAAAAAGAAGCCCGCTTAATGCGGGCTTCTTTGCGTTTGGTGGTAGAGAAAGCGCCTTAGAGAATAACTTTAAGGCGCTTTTCTGCTTTTAACCTGCTAGTACTTTTTGTGCTGCAGCAACGGCAACACCGTGTTCAACAGGTGCATTGAGGCGTTCCAGCACATCGTCCAGTGCACCCAAGCAGGTGTATACATTACGTGCGTTACAGGCGTGGCCCATCAGGCCGATACGCCAAACTTTACCAGCCATAACCCCCAGGCCTGCCCCAATTTCCAGTGAGTAATCGTTCAGCAGGGTAGTGCGGACAGAAGCATCGTCCACGCCCTCTGGAATAGTGATAGCGTTTAGTTGTGGCAGGCGCTCTTCTTCATTAACGATGAAGTTGAGCCCCATCGCTTCCAGACCCGCGCGTAGAGCTTGATGGTGCTTGGCATGACGTTCCCAAGCATTTTCCAGGCCTTCTTCTTGCAGGATGACTAACGATTCATGAAGACCGTAAAGGGCGTTGACGGGGGCTGTGTGGTGGTAGGCGCGTTTGCCTTCTCCGCCCCAATAGCCCATGACTAGGTTCAGATCCAGGAACCAGCTTTGTACTTTTGTTTTGCGATTGCGTACCTTGTCCAGCGCACGGTCGCTAAAGCTCACAGGCGACAAACCTGGTGTGCATGAGAGGCACTTTTGTGTACCGGAGTAGATGGCGTCGATTTTCCAGTCATCTACTAGCACTGGCGTACCACCTAGTGATGTCACTGCATCAACAATGGTCAGGCAGTCATATTTGTGTGCGATTTCGACCAGCGTCTTGGCATCTGATTGTGCGCCAGTCGAGGTTTCAGCATGGACGAATGCGACGATCTTGGCATCGGTGTTAGCTTTGAGTGCATCTTCTAGTTTCTGCGGGTTAACAGCAGTGCCCCATTCGTCTTCAACCATGATTGGCGTGCCGCCACAGCGTTCAACGTTCTCTTTCATGCGGCCGCCAAATACGCCGTTTTGGCAAACAATTACCTTGTCGCCTGGCTCTACCAGATTGGCGAAGCAGGTTTCCATACCGGCAGAGCCTGGCGCCGATACCGGCATGGTGAGTTCGTTTTCTGTTTGAAACGCATACTTCAGAAGGTATTTCACTTCATCCATCATGCCGACGAATTGAGGATCCAAGTGGCCAATAGTCGGGCGCGACATTGCCTCCAGAATGCGTGGGTTTACGTCAGATGGGCCTGGGCCCATAAGGGTGCGTTGTGGTGGATGAAAAGATTTAACAGTCATTGTGCTTCCTTGGTTTTACGATTTAGCGTGATTATCGAGTAATTCAATCCAATGTTTCACTGGCGTCTGGCTGCCGGAGGCCAAGTGCATCTGGCAGCCGATATTGGCGGTCGCGATAATGTCTGGCGCGCCTTCGTTGATAGACTCCAGTTTATTGTTCAACAGCTGCTGTGATAATTTAGGTTGCAGTAGTGTATAAGTTCCCGCAGCCCCACAGCAAAGATGGCTGTTGGCAACGGGTGTAAGTGTGTAGTCGCATGCGCCAAGAATGCGTTCAACAGCACCGCTAAGTTTCTGGCCATGCTGCAATGTGCATGAAGAGTGATAGGCGACTTTAGTGCCTTTACCTGATCCAGCGAAGGTGCTGAGATCTTCGTTTTGCAGGATCTCGCTGATGTCCTTGCTTAGCTCGCTAATGCGCGCTGCTTTGTCTGCATAGTTAGGATCATCTTTCAGCTCTTCTCCGTACTCTTTTACCATGAGTCCGCAGCCGCTGGCTGTCATAACGATGGCCTCAACCTGGTTGTTTTCAATGTGGGGCCACCAGGCATCTATATTGTTGCGCATCATCTCTTTGGCATTCTTAGCGTCTGACATGTGCTGGTTCATTGCACCACAGCATCCCGCTTTTTCCGCGTTGATTAGGCTTATACCTAGCCTGTTTAAAACACGTGCTGTTGCGGTGTTTGTGTTGGGGGTGGAAATGGACTGTACACACCCCTCCAGCACCAGCATCTTGCGGTCGTGTTCGGTATCCGGGCGTTGAGTTTTGACAGGTGCTGGCGGAATTTTGTTTTTTAGAAATTTGGGTAAAACGGGCTTAAAAAAACGGCCAACTTTAAACGCAAGACCAACGCGTTTAGGGAAAGGTAGAATTTTTAATAGCAGTTTACGTGTCACTGTTTCCGGTAGTGGCCGCGGTGCCCGAACCTCCATGATGCGGCGGCCGATATCGACAAGACGGCCATAGCGAACGCCAGATGGACAGGTAGTTTCGCAGGCACGGCAGGTGAGGCAGCGGTCCAGGTGTTCGCGTGTTTTTGCTGTTGCCTCGTTACCTTCCAGAAGATCCTTGATTAGATAAATACGTCCCCGCGGACTATCCAGTTCGGAACCGAGTATCTGATAGGTCGGGCAGGTGGCGGTGCAAAAACCACAGTGCACACAAGAGCGCAGAATGGATTCTGCCTCTGCGATTTCAGCACGATTCTTATACTGCGGGTCGATGGATGTTTGCATGAGAAACAGACGTCTTAAATCGTGGCGTACATTCTACCGGGATTAAAAATTCCATGCGGATCAAAGCTGGTTTTCAACCGTTGTTGCAACGCCAGCATGGGGGCAGAGAGCGGTTGGAAGATATCGCTACTGCGGTCGCCACCACGAAACAGTGTGGCATGGCCGCCCTGTTGTTGGGCGAGTGTGCGAATATGATCGCAAGACTCATTACTGACTAGCCAACGCTGAGCGCCGCCCCAATCAAGCAGCCATTCACCTTCAATGTCGATAGCAAGTGTGGCGGGTTTGACGGCAAGACGCCATAACGGTGTAGGGCTGTCGAAAAAGCTTAAACCGTGATCACGCAGGCGTTGCCAAAATTGACTGCGCGGATTGAGTTCTTCGCCTTTGAGTTTTTTCAGAGCATCGTTTACGGACTGTTCGCCGCCCGATACACGCAGATAACATTGTCCTTTGTAGTAACAGGCGCCATCGACGGGTAGTGGTTGTGTGAGCAGGCTGCTCATGTAGTCGATTCCCTCCTGCATAGAACACTCATGAACTAGAGTGATTGACTTGGTTGGGAGGGGCAGTACTTTCAGGCTTATCTCTAATATCACGCCCAGCGTACCGTATGCACCTGCCATCAGTCGCGAGACGTCGTAGCCGGCGACATTCTTCATCACCTGGCCACCGAAGTGAACGATTTCACCTTTGCCGTTGAGAATTTTGCAGCCCAGTACAAAGTCACGTGCGCTGCCGGCGTAAGGACGACGTGGACCAGAGAGACCACTGGCAATAGCGCCGCCCAATGTGGTGGATTCACTGAAGTGGGGTGGTTCAAACGGTAACATTTGGCCTGCATCAGCCAGTACTTTTTCAATCTCTTTCAGTGGCGTGCCTGCGCGCGCAGTAATCACCAATTCGCGCGGGTCATATTCGATGATGCCGCGGTGCTGGTTAACCTGCAGCTCGTCACCGCTGGTTTGGCGGCCAAGGAAGTGTTTGCTGTTGCCTGCAACGATATTCAGTGGGCGTTTTTTATTTGCAGCAAGGCGCACTTTGGTTTGCAGTAATTCGCTGATACTTTGGTCTGCCATCGTTGGTTACCATTCAATAATGTTTGTTGCGATTGCGAGGTCAGTCTCTTAATTAAAACCGCTCCAGCTCTGGATGCGGTAACTGGCCGTGATGTACGTGCATAGCCCCAAATTCAGCGCAACGGTGCAATGTAGGGACAGCTTTGCCGGGGTTGAGTAGCTTTTCAGGGTCAAATGCCTCTTTAATCGCGTGAAACTGTTGCAACTCAGCTGTTTGAAATTGAACACACATCTGGTCGATTTTTTCCATGCCGACACCGTGCTCTCCGGTGATGGTGCCGCCTACGGCAACGCAGAATTCGAGGATCTTGCCGCCGAACTCTTCGGTCTTTTCCAGCTCGCCCGGTTTGTTCGCATCGAACAGGATCAGTGGGTGCAGATTGCCATCACCGGCATGGAATACATTGGCAACCGGCAGATCGTACTGTTTGGAAAGATCTGCCATGTAACGCAACACTTTGGGTAGCTGGTGGCGCGGAATCGTGCCATCCATGCAGTAGTAATCAGGTGAGATACGTCCCACGGCGGGGAAGGCGGATTTGCGGCCTTTCCAGAACATCTGGCGTTCGGCTTCGTCTTTGGCAGTGCGCACTTCGGTGGCACCGCTGTGTTCCAGCACCTTGCGTACGGCCATGATCTGTTCGGAGACTTCGGCATTGGTGCCGTCCAGTTCACACAATAGGATAGCCTCTGCATCACGGGGGTAGCCGGCATGGGCAAAGTCTTCTGCCGCCTGGATGGCCAGCTTATCCATCATCTCCAATCCTGCTGGGATAATACCTTCGGCAATAATGGCGCCGACGGCTTCGCCGGCTTTCTCAATGTCATCAAATGCGGCGAGTACCACTTGCGCACGTTCAGGTTTGGCCAACAGCTTTACGGTCACTTCTACGATAACGCCGAGCATGCCTTCGGAGCCTGTCATCAGTGCCAGCAGATCGTACCCTGGGCTATCAAGCGTTTCGCCACCAATGGTCAGTAGTTCGCCATCCATGGTGATGATCTTCAGTTGCAGGATGTTGTGTACGGTGAGGCCATATTTGAGGCAATGTACGCCACCAGAGTTTTCTGCCACGTTGCCGCCGATGGTGCAGGCAATTTGCGATGAAGGATCTGGTGCGTAATAAAGATTGTGTTGGGCCACTGCTTCAGAGATGGCCAGGTTGCGCACGCCGGGTTGCACCGTCGCCATGGCATTGGCAGCGTCGATATTCAAAATCTGATTGAATTTGGCAAGGCTAAGTAACACGCCATTTTCCAGTGGTAAGGCGCCGCCAGAAAGGCCGGTGCCAGCGCCGCGGGCAACAACGGGCACAGAGAGTTTGTGGCATAAACGCATGACATCCTGAACCTGTTCAACCGTTTCAGGCAGTACCACCACCATGGGCAGGCGGCGATAGACTGACAGACCATCGCACTCAAACGGGCGCAGGTCTTCTTCGTCAATGAGTACGGCGGTGCGAGGTAGAATCTGGTTCAATCCGGCAATCAGGGATTGATACTCTCTACCTTGCTTGATTTCCCCTCCCAAGGTATCTCTCCTGTACTGGTCATCGAAAATCCCCGACGATTCGTAATAGTTTAGTGTGTTTGTCGGGAATCTAATATCAACAAAAAATAGCATGAAAGCAAGCAAAACCACTAAAAATTTATAGAAATTAAGATGTTGCTAATAAAGTGCTTTGCAGTGTTTTGTTGGTTGGGTAGGGATGTGTAGAATGCCGCCGTAAATTAATTTAGCGAGTTGTGAGTTTTTATGAATCTGAAGGATGTGCAAGAGCAGGAAGCTTCTCCCCTGACTGTCAGTATTGTCTCTTTTATTATTGCGACAGCCCTGTTTTCGTTTTTTTACATCAAGCTGAACGTTGTCTGGATGGTGTTTCTGTTTTTAGGCGGTATCGGCTGGTTTGGTTTGCCCAAGGGTGAAGAGGGGGCTGTGCATCGCCAGCGTTATATTGTGTTTATTGGTGCGCTTGCGGCTTCTGCTGTGATTGGCCTGTTGGCCACGGGGTAATTATTTTTTGGCTGTTTTGCCGCTAGGGAAGAACTCTACCTTGCCGTCCTTCATCCTGAAGGTTCCGCTACCGAGTTCAAATTTAACCTTGTAGCTTTGTTCGTTGATGTTCACGATAACACCTGGGAAGGCGGTTTTGTTGATGACGACTTTGGCTGCATCAGCCTGTTCGACTTCCGCTTTCAGGTGTGATTGCTCTTCCTGAAATGTATCAATCTGTGCCTGTAACGCGGCCTTGGTTGAGCTGATTTTGCCCATCATTTCGTCGGTTTTCTTTTCCGGATTTTCGTTGAGATGGTTTTCAAGTTGAGTGACCTTGGCCATTTCACCGAACTTGGTTTCCAGTTCTCTCTCAATTTTATGTAGTTGAGCACGAAGCTCTTGTGGCAGTCCTACGTTGATGACGGTTTTGGCATATGCAGGGGTGCCCAGTACCATGGCTTGAACCAGATTGGTTGCGGTGACTTCGCCACCCATAATCGCTCCGCGTTTTGAGCGTTTGCTACCGACGATAATCGTGTCGTTTGAAACAACAGTGCTGTTAATGATGCTCTCGTTGATAGTGATTTTGCCTTCCACTTTGACGTCAGCATTTTCCATAAAGCCAGCACTAATAGAGCCGGGAGTAATGATCTTACTTTTGCTGCCGCGGATGCCGCCTTTGATGACGACGTCCTGGCCGGCGCTAACGGTGGCGTCTTCCACGTTATTGTTGATGATGACATCTTTATCGCTTTCGACCTTGAATCCTGGTTCAACGTGGCCTTTTACGTGTACGGGAATGTGCGTGTTTACATTGCCCGTGGCAGCACCGACGCTGCTCTCTACAGTCAGTAGTTCGACTATCTCTATGGATTCACCGCGCATAATGAGCGCGCCGTCCGTATTGGCTTTTAGGTCTCCCTCTTCGGCTTTTTCCAAACCGATCAGGTCAAGCTCGATCTCTTTTCCGGGAGTGATTTTTAGCTCGCCGCCCCAAACAGGGATGGCCTCAACAGTGGGTTCTGCTTTGGAGACCTGGCCGACGACTTCGCCAGCGTTCACGTTCCAGGGGTAGTCGCGTTCATGAAAGTCGATGCGTCCGTCAGCGAGTTCTGTGCCGGCGGAGCTGTTTTGGCGCACGATGGTTAACTCGGCGTCTTTGCCTTCAACAGCGGGTGTACCTTTTGCAACGATACATCCTTTTTGTGGACCATTTGCCCTGGCTTCAGCCAGTAGCGCACTGATGGTAGCGTCGTCGATGCCGTGCCTAATCTTATTGGCGTTCAGTACATCCAGTATATCTTCTAATGTTACTTCTTCACCTGTGACTGAGGTGCCGTAAAGATCCATTGATGCTTCCATGCCATCTTCGGTTACGGAGAGAGTGGTATCTACGTTGATGATGTCGCCATCTTCGCTGCTTTCGTGTTCGACAACACCAAGCCATTTGGCGCGATACTCATCAGCATTGCCTGTCTTGTTCGTTTCAACACCAGAGCCAAGTTTGGGAAATTTATTGCTGCCAGGGTCCGCTTTGGTGATGTTGCCGAATACATCTTTACCATTGATGCCAGCAGTTGCGTATTTGTAAGTGGCAATCAGGTCGTTTTTGCGTAGTGCACACTCGCCACTGAAAACAAGGTTGTTATCGATGTGCCATATCAGTTCGCCATCTTCCCCTTTTTGCGGTTCAGTGCCGTTGGCGATGATGGAGTCCTGCTTGTCAGGCTGTTCGTCCGGTGCGGTATGAAAATTGGTGAGGATTTCGTTGATGCGTTTCGCATCAATGCCATGAATAATGTTTAGAGACTCTAATTCATGAAGGACTTGTTCTTGAGTGATGAGGCTGCCGCCAGCTACCGGAGGTGTTAGATCTTTTATATAGGCCTTCATTTGATCTTCAGACACGACAATACAAAAGCTACCCGTTTGGCCTGGAGGGGCGGTTTGCTCTTTGTTCGCTTCTGCGTCTGAATCTGGGGGAGCCATATCCTTAAGGTACCGATTTTCCTTGTGTTACGTTAGTTATCGGTAGCTCTGCAGATTTTTGCATAGGGCGGGAATAAAAGGGAGATGAGGGGCTCATCTCCCCAGGTTGGGTTCGGTTTGAGACCCTATTTTCCCTTGTTTTGAGCGGCGTTCTTTTCTGCTTTTTGCTCTTTTTGTTTGGTCTTGGTTTTTTCAGCCTTCTTCTCGGCTTTTTTCTCAGCCTTTTTTTCAGCCTTAGGTGGTGCTGGTGGTGGCATTAAATTGCGCAGGCGGTTTTTTTGTGTCTCGCTGGCTTGGCCGTTGAAGCCATTAATCAGCTTGGCCATCTCTTTTTCGGCTTCGCCCGATGAAATTCCACGCAGCACACCCCACACCAGTTGTTTGTCGTCACCTTGAACTGAGACGTTGATTTTCATCATGGCCTTAGCCATGTTTTGAACGTTGGCGGTGACAGCATTGCTTTCGGCAATGGTTTTGAGCACTTTGAGCTGTTCTTTATTGGGTTTGGTATCCATATTCAACAGAATGTTTGCCATATCCTGAATAGGCTTTGGCGCTGTTTCTGCGTTTACATTTTGCGTCAGGCACAACAGTGGAATGACGGCGGACAAGACCAGTGTTCTTAGCTTCATACAACATTCTCCCTCTGTAGGTTGATTGAATTAACTATAGGGTGGGGTGTGGCCAAGTGCCAGATGTGCGCACAATCTGTGGCCAAACCAGTGCGCTGGATATTACTTGCTCAATCATTTTTCCCCTCGCTGCATACATTACTTTTTGATTGAGAATATGTCCAATA
>JBNKYV010000060.1:0-3906 GCA_050301075.1 Gammaproteobacteria bacterium | reverse complement strand
TTTGAAAAAGGGATCAGGTTCCATTCAGATGTGACCCATTGGTAGGGTGAATGCTCGGGGGGGCTAGTTTCGTTTTGTTGTTTAATGACTAGAGGATGCTCCGGTTCACCAATGCTGAGCATGGCCAAGGCAAAAGAGGGCCAATATGATTCACCAATGCCGGCTTTAAGATACTGGCCACGCACAATGCCATCTGCCTCAATGGGAAAGCTAACATGCCCTAAACTGGCTGCGGCAGAGGTAAATTCAGGCATGGGCAAAAATTCGGTTAAGCCCATACCACCTTGTTCACCATAACTCATTGGCAGAACAACACGGCCATTGTCTTGAATCGATTGTGCGAGATGCGCATCACTTTGAGGGTAATCGATATCTGGTTCAGAGAGAATCAGATCAAGGCCAACGGCTTTAACGCTATCTCGGTTAATACGTTGGATTAGATCACCGTGAAGATCTCTGCGCCACGGCCAACGGCCAAACTCGGCGAGGCTCTTTTCATCAATCGTGATGATGACAATATCTTGGGGTGCGGGTCTTTCCCAGCTGCGCAGTTGCCAGTCGTAGAACTCATCATCCCAGCGTTCAAGCCAACCGCTATGCACCATTAAAATGGCAAACAGAACCAAGGCACAGGGAAGAACCACTTTTTCAACAACAATGCGGCCTCTACTCAAACCAATGCCCCCTTTGGCGTGTTCTATACCTTTTAGAATAATGTCCTTTGTAGGGTAAGTCACGCCAAGAAATACTTACCCATTAAAAACAAAAGGTTATGAATAAGTGTTGAGGAGGTAGATGCTATGTACAGGTGAGAATCTGTTTGTCTTTAACATGGCTTCTATATGTATTTAAGAAGTGTGTTTAACTTGTTGTTTTATATTGTCTATTTCTTCTTCCCAATAAAGGGGGACTGGGTGGGTGTGATTAGGTACGTGCAAATAACATCAGCTCACTTAGCGCGGTAGAGTGAAGCAGATACGTTTGCTGATCCTGAAGAGCAAGTTTCTGCGTGGTTGCTAAAAGGCGTGTGTGTGACCATTCATTAACGGCTGAACTGCTGTGCGGGTACGAGTCAGATACGTATCCCCACATATGTTGCAGTGCATTAAACAACGTACCTTGGGTGGGTTCTGTTCGCAGTATTGAGATTAGTTGCAATGCCAATTGGCTAAATTCGTTTTTGCTTGTTATCGCGGATACGCGCTGCCCAATGGATTTATATAGTTTCGGATCACGCGCCATGACTGAATACTTGTGATGGCTCCAGAGTTGCTGAGCATTTTTAGGTAATGGAATGCGTCCCGGTTCTTTGTCTTTATATTTCATGCGGAGTATTTCGAATTGATCATAAGGGGGATCGATATAGATCTCCGGCCATTTATTTTTTGCCGAACGTGTGCGTACAGGAGAGCTATCCTGATAGCCTCGTAGTTTCATTTCAGCGGCAAGCAGGGCATGGCGCTGTCTTATCGCCCAGCCGTAACCAACCCAGCGCAATGTTTCCGGGTGCCTTGAGTAGCCCTTTCTATTTTTGGTTAAGACGTTAACCAAACCATGGAGTTCGCGATGTTCTCCTAACAGGCTTTGACGATTTAAATAGCCGGGGTGGACGTCCCAAATGCGCAATATTGCTACTCCTGCTAATTCGTCGAACCTGGCGTTACGGTGTTCCAGCGTTTTTCCAGCGAAGGAAGTGAGTCGCGGTGAGTGATAACAACAACGTCATCATCTCCAATATATTTTGTTTCCAAGTCGGGAATGATGAGTTTGGATTGACGATAGATACAAATGACGCGTGCCTTTTCAGGTAGCTCCAATGAATCTATTGTTCCCTCAAATTCATCGGGGAGTACAAAAGAGTAGATGCGTGCTTCATCGCGAATCATGGTGGAAAGTTCCAGTGGATCTCGACCATCTGACATGTCAGCGAGAAAGCGTCCAATGGTGCGATCCGGGATGATCGTATCTTCAAGCCCCAGCTCTATGCAGATGTGTTCAAGCTCAGGGTCATCAATCTTAGTGACAACACGTTTAAATCCTAACGATCGGCCAACCAAGCTGGCGAGGATGTTGGATTGATCATCATTCGTCAGACAAAAGAGGATGTCTGTGTGCGTGGGGTCTGCCTCTTTCAGCATTGCCGGTTTGCTACCATCGCCATTGAGAATCCCACAATCCAGGGTTTCAGCTAAGGCGTCGATGTGAGCCTTATCTCGCTCAATAATCACTACCTCATGGCCACGTTTTAGCAGCAGCTTGACGGTCATAATGGCCAGCGAACTGGCACCTACAAATACTGCACGCATAATTACTCCATCCTTCTACCCAACCAAGTGCCTGGGTATAGCACAATGAGTATGGCGATTAGCTCCACACGCCCCAGTAACATATCAACACACAATACAAATTTTAGTGGATCTTCCAACGTTTGCGAGGTGATTCCTGTAGAAAGCCCAGTTGTCGCCATGGCAGAGGTGACTTCAAATAGTGCCGGAAGCGGGGCATAGCCATACGCCAGAAAACACAACCACGATAGGAGTATGGTGGAAATAAACAGTATCACTAATAGTAGAGCCCTTTCTATTTCACGATTCTCCAATGCCTTACCAGCTAATTTTGGCTCTACGACGGCATGTGGCGGCATGGAAGTGCGCTGCAACATGAACTGAGTAACGCGTAAAACAATCAGTAAACGCAGTACCTTGAATCCACCGGCGGTAGAGCCAACGCCGCCACCGATGGCCATAGCGACAATCATTAACCATAGTGCCGCATTGTTAAACAATGAGATGTCGAGAGTGGCAAAGCCTGTTGTGGTCTGTGCTGATATGCCCAAGATCACACCATGGTGTAGTGCCTGTTGCCAGCTCATTGAAGTGGAGGTGGCTAACGTTAGGGCAAGTGCTGCCGTCAGCAACACAATGATGATGGCTAGCGTTCTCACTTCTATGTCTGTAAATAGCGTGCGCCATTCTCCTCGGGTCAGGCGGAAATAGAGTATGAATGGAATAGCGCCTGATAGGCTCAACAATATGACTGTTACCTGTATTGCCCAGTTATGCTCTGCCAAGCCGTTACTGACAGGGGCAAAGCCGCCTGTTGATACAGCAGCCAGCGCATAAGTAAGGGCATAAAAGCTGTTGTCCATGAGCAAGAGCAGCGCAAAGAGGCCTACTAACGTCAGTGAGAGATACACCTTGATCATCCTGCGAGCATACAGGCCCGTTGTGGTAACCATGTTGTCACCCTCGGGGCTAATCAAGCGGCGCAATGTAATGTGGTGATTCATCACGATTGCGACAGAGAAGATGATAATGCCCAAGCCACCGTACCACTGCATCCATGCGCGTGCGAAGAGAAATGTTTTGGGCATCTCATCAAGATTAGCGACGGTAGACAAACCGGTAGTTGTTACCGCCGATACTGCTTCAAACCACGCATCCATAAAATTCAGCCCAGATGCCATCATGGGATAACTCATGATTAGTGGTGTTGTGATAAACGCAAGTGCCGTAATGGTAAGAGATTCATTGTTCTGTATGTCGTTCGGTTGCGTCATGCGAATAGCGGGTAGGCCCACGGCTATCAAGAAGAGAACAACAACCAAATAGCGTATTGAAATTGTGTATTCACCTGCTACGAGTGAGACGGCTAGAGGTGCCAATGCGAGGCAGGCAACGACAAGAAACAGCATGCCCAGGTATCTGGCGATGACTTTTAGGCGAACCGCGTATAGCAGTGACTTGAACATGTCAGGTGTGTGCCTGGTTTTGTTGCGTAACGGCTATGCTGAATAGATATTTCAATTACCTTAACGCCCGTTTTTACCTTTTAGGATACTGCTTTGAGTTTGATACCAAAATGTCTATTTTTCCAGAAATTTTGAACTAGACTTTGATTGTTAAG
>JBNKYV010000059.1:0-6811 GCA_050301075.1 Gammaproteobacteria bacterium | reverse complement strand
AACGTGCGCACCGCGAGTACGGTCAGGTAGCGGTACTGTTTATTGACTTGGACAGGTTTAAAAATATCAATGACACGTTGGGGCACTTGGTCGGCGACAAGCTGATTCAAGAGGCGGCACAGCACTTGAAATCATCTGTGCGCGATGATGATACGGTTGCTCGGTTGGGCGGGGATGAGTTTGTCATCATCATGGAAAATATAAATGAGGCCAAGGATGTTGCTGTTCTAGCAGAAAAGGTGATTAATAACTTCCGGGCGGCATTTTTTATCGATGGTTATGAATTGCACGTCACTCTCAGCATAGGGGCTGCCGTTTATCCGCAAGATGGAACCGATAGAGATGCTTTAATTAAAAGCGCTGATATTGCATTGTATAAAGTCAAAGATGATGGTCGTAACGGTTACAATTTTTATACATATGACTTGGCCCACAACGCTTTTGAACGCTTGAGTGTTGAAACAGCGTTGCGTCATGCGCTTGAGCGAGACCAGATGTCGCTCTTTTATCAACCGCAGTTCGATATGGCGGATGGGCGTTTGATTGGTTGTGAGGCGCTGTTGCGTTGGCATCATCCAGATATGGGGATGGTACATCCCGGGCGCTTTATTCCGATTGCGGAAGAGAGTGGCTTGATTGTGGAGATTGGTGAGTGGGTGCTCCTGTCCGCATGCCGCCAGATGAAACAGTGGCTAAAAGGAGGCAGTTCAGTTACGAGGGTCTCTGTTAACGTCTCTGCGTTACAGTTTCAGCGCGGAGATTTTCTAAACGTTGTTAAGCGGGCATTGAAACTTTCTGGTTTGCCCCCGGAGTGTCTTGAGCTGGAGCTGACAGAGTCATCCATTATGCATAACACTGTTTGCACGCTTGAGACATTAGAGGCGATAAAAGCATTAAATGTTGGTCTAGCGATCGATGATTTTGGTACGGGCTATTCATCGCTCTCCTATTTAAAAAGACTACCGATTAGCAAGCTGAAAATAGATCGCTCTTTTGTCAGTGATATCCCCGCTGATACCAATGATATGGCAATTACAGAGGCGATTATCGGCATGGCAAGCAGTCTCGGAATAGGCGTAATTGCCGAAGGAGTAGAGACTGAGGAACAACGTGATTTTTTACAAGCGCACGGCTGCAACGAGGTTCAGGGATATCTCTTCGGAAAACCTGTCTCCGCCCAGCAGTTTTACCTCGAGTATATCGAAGGTTAATTCACTGCTATTTTACGCTATCGAAATACGCCTCAGCCTCTAGCGCAGAAAGGGGTTTGTGAAACAGAAAGCCCTGAGCCTTGTCACAACCATGCTCCATTAGGAAGTCGAGCTGCTCTTTTGTCTCAATACCTTCTGCAACAACCTTCAACCTAAGTCCTCTCGCCATAGATATCATTCCCGCAGCAAGGTTGCCAGAATCTCGATTGGTTACCACATCATGCATAAACGTATGATCTAGCTTTACGACGTCAATTGGGAATTTCTTCAAATAGACGAATGATGAATAGCCAGTACCGAAATCATCTACGTGAATACCAATGCCTTTATCTTTAAGATATTTAAGCGTGCGTATTGAACTGTCGGTATCTTCCATCATGACTGTTTCGGTAATCTCAATATTTAAATACTGAGGGGAGAGGGAAGACTCTTCAAGAATA
This sequence comes from Gammaproteobacteria bacterium, assembly GCA_050301075.1. Classification (GTDB taxonomy): domain Bacteria; phylum Pseudomonadota; class Gammaproteobacteria; order Tenderiales; family Tenderiaceae; genus JBNKYV01. The sequence continues at coordinate 5,160 of JBNKYV010000059.1, read as the reverse complement.
CGCTCGATGGTTTTGATCAGATGTTTATCTTTAAACTGGCGTGCAGAGAGATTGACGGATACCGATATATTTTTGTGTCCTCGCGCAATCCAATCTGCAGCCTGGCTACAGGCTTGCTCCAATACCCACTCTCCAATAGGAATGATCGCGCCACTCTCTTCCGCAACTGGAATAAAATGATTTGGTGTCATGATCTGGTTTTCGTACGGTTTACTCCAGCGTAGCAGTACTTCCAGTGCCAGGTTTTCAGGCGACTTGAGGTCGATAATGGGCTGATAATTGACCTTGAATTCGTTATTGCTCAGCGCTTGTCTGAGCGATGTTTCCAGACTGATGCGATGTCTGATGCGCTCTTCCATTGTCGAATGGAAAAACTGAAAGTTGTTTTTACCCTCATTTTTGGCTTGATACATAGCTGTATCTGCATTTTTAATCAGTTCTTCTGCTGTTTCGCCATTGTTTGGATAAAAGGCGATACCGATGCTAACGCCGAGGTAGAGGCTTTTGCCTTTAATATCAAAAGGTTCTTTAAATAGATCAAGTAGCTTTTGCGCTATCGTGGCGGCTTTATGAGGATCATCGCCTTCTTCTATCAGAATGGTAAACTCATCTCCGCCCAGCCGGGATACCGTGTCATCTTCACGTAGGCACTCTTTCATGCGGTGGGCAATTTCTGTTAGAAATTGATCGCCAGCATAATGCCCCAGGCTGTCATTGAGATTTTTAAAGTTATCAATGTCCAGAAACATGGTTGTGAGGCCCGTCTTTTTGCGTTTGCAATGGGCAATGGCCTGGGTTAAGCGATCGTGAAAGAGTAGGCGGTTGGGCAGGCCGGTTAATGGATCATGAAATGCTTGGTAGCGTATCTCTTCTTCGTGTTTCTTTATGTCGGTAATGTCATAGAAGACGGCTATATAGCGCGAAACCTCTCCATTGGAGTCTTTGACTGTCGATATGGTAAGGCGCTCGGGATAGGTCTCTCCATCTTTACGGCGATTCCATATCTCACCTTGCCAGGCGCCGGTTCTTGCCAATGTTTCCCACATCTGTTTGTAAAATGCGGGTTGTTGCCTATTTGATTGCAGAATGTTGGGGTTTTTGCCAATGACATCTTCTTCTGTATAGCCAGTGATGCGCGTAAATGCGGGGTTGACCGAAATAATCTTGTTCTGCGCATTTGTAACGATAATGCCTTCAATTGCATTTTCGTATACATGTGAGGCGAGCAGTAATTTCTCTTCCGAAATTTGTCTTTGCGTTACATCACGCGATAGCAGGGTATAGCCAAGGAGCGTGTTGTCGTTATCCTTGATTGCAGTGATGCGTGATTCAATATGAAACAGATCGTCGCCTGAATGACGCGAGTGGTTAAAGGTGTATATTTTGTTATCTGTGATGCGGCGTTTAATGTCGCAGTTGTTTTTTAATGCCATCTCACCATCCTCGAATAGTGATATGAGCGGTGTGCCTACGCTGGCATTAGATGTGGTTTTGTATATACGTTCAGCTTCAGGATTTAGATAAGTGATCTTTAAATCCAAATCCGTGGCAATAATGGCCATGTCTGTCGAAGAACGCAGAATGTTTTTTAAGTGCGACGAGTTTATGCGCACATTTTCTTGTGCTTCGTTTAGCGATTGGTCGGTATCCAATAATACCTGCTTCAGAAAGTCGATATAGTTGCTTTCCAGCTCGCGTACGATGTTGTCTTGCAGAAGTACGCCTAGCGTTTCATCTTTGGGGCTGACTACTACCAGGCGGCGCATTTTATTTGCGTTCATTATTTCAACTGCTTTTAAAGTTGAAATGTCAGATTGGACGGTGACAACAGGAGATGTCATGACATCTTCCATCACCAGCTGGTTAAGGTCTTTCTCACCCATAATCAGTGTGGCGATGTCACGTTCTGTCAGTATACCGATGGCTTGGCCGTCATCTTCAACCAAGACACAGTCAGATCCATAACACCCCATTTGGGCAATGGCTTTTCTGACTGGAGTTTCGCGCGAGGCAGTGACGTTGTTTTTCGACATGACACTGTTAATTGTTCTTGCACCCATGAAGTGCTCTATCCCCATGTGCGCGATAATGTCGGTCTGAGTCACTACGCCCAACGCTTCTCCGGCGTCGTTAGTAATAACCATGTGGCGTATGTTGTGTTTGGTTAACGTGTACGAGACTTCAAACACACTGCTTGTGTGGTTGGCAGTCAGTACGGGGGCGCTCATGTAGTGGCGTATTGGGTTCTTTTTGAACTCTTCACCACTGTTCAGGGTGTGAACAATATCTGATTCGGTGTAGATACCTACGGGTATTTTGTCGTCGCAAATTACCAGGCAGCTGATTCGCTTGTCGCGCATGGTTGATATGCATTTTTCTACGGTTGTATTTTGAGTAACAACAACCGGATTAGGGGAAAATATTTCTGTGATCTTCCTATCCATAGTCTCTCTACATTTTGTGCACTTGAGTGCATCTTTTTATTAATCGCCGCTGATTATTATTGGGCGTAATAATGGTATGAATTTATTATTTCAGGGCTGGGGTTTATGGCCCTGACTTCATTTATTATGGTAAGGATATCAGTATATATAAAGGCTTGTATTCCTTTAATTTTGTCTTGTTTATATGGAATCAGACTATAAGAGAAGGTGATCGATAGTCTAGGACCGAGAAAACAAAAAAGCCCACCGAATGGGTGGGCTTAAATGTTTATTATTTGTAAAATATTTATTCTGCTTCTTTAAGCCAGTCTTCAAGTGCTTCGATGATTGCTCTGGCTTGGTCTGGGCTCGAGATATTGAATTTAGACTTTTGCATGTATTCGCCATTACGTTTTTGATAACGGCGGATGGTGTATTTGTCTTTGCTGTATTCCTCTTTACGTGCGTCCCAGTCTTGGTAGCGGTAAATCAGAGTAGCCCAGGCTCCCTTGGTCAGAACCTTTTTATCCAGTTCCTTAACAGTAACCTGATCGCCTTCGGTGTATTCAACGGTCAATTCATCTACGGTAGATGCCATTTTGTGTCTCTCTGGTAATAATTATTTATATATCAGCACGTTATAAGTGTGTTTGGCTGCTGTTTCGAGCGTTTCTCGAGTCATGCCTTAACGCTTATGAACGCAGGAGTGTAGCAGGATGGCCAAGCAATCGGGAAGGGCTAGGGGCTGTTGACGTTTCATTTTTATCTCTGTTGCGTCTGAAAAAGTGCTAATCAATGGCGCGACGAATGCGGTTTGGTTGTTCCAAATAAATGAGGCTCCAGTAGTGACAATAATGAAACGTCAACAGACCCTCGCACCACAGTTGTGGATTTATCTACGCTGAGCAGCCAAAAACATATTAGAATGGTCGGGAAATGCCGTTTGAAGGAGTAGGTGTGGTGTCTTCCTCTAATGCCGCCCAAGATTCGTTTATTGATATAGAAAAGCGTCGGCTGGAACAGTTGACGTTTGAAAACCCTTATCGTCAGTTGCCTGAAGATTTCTATGACAATGTAACGCCTGTTCCTCTTCAAGGTGCGCACCTTGTTCACGCCAACAGTAATGCGGCTGAATTGGTTGGGTTATGCCCTCAGCATATAGAGGAGGAGGTATTTACCCATTATCTCAACGGACAAAAAACACTCCCTAATCTAAGCCCTTTTGCCATGTGTTACGCTGGGCACCAGTTCGGCATGCGCGTACCAAGGCTGGGGGATGGCCGTGCATTGTTATTAGGCCAAGTGCGTACAGAAAAAGGCGAACTGTGGGATATGCAGCTTAAAGGCAGTGGCCCAACGCTCTATTCGCGCGGTGGCGATGGCCGTGCTGTTTTGCGCTCCAGCATTCGTGAATATCTGTGTAGTGAAGCGATGCATGCACTGGGAATTCCGACAACACGAGCCTTATGTTTGGTGAATAGCGAAGAGCCTGTTTACCGTGAACGTGTTGAAACAGGCGCGTTGATTGTGCGCGTTGCGCAAAGTCTGGTGCGCTTTGGTAGCTTTGAATATTTTTACTACACAGGTCAGCCAGAGAGCGTGCGTAAGCTTGCAGACTTGGTGATTAAAGAGTATTACCCACAATACGTGCAAGCAGCTGATCCCTATTTGGCTATGTTTCAGGAAGTGATCCAACGTACTGCGAAGTTGATTGCGCATTGGCAGGGCGTAGGTTTTGCCCACGGTGTAATGAATAGTGACAATATGTCTATTCTTGGTTTGACGCTGGATTATGGCCCATATGGCTTTCTTGATACCTACGAAGCAAATTTCATCTGCAATCATTCAGACCACGAAGGCCGCTACGCTTTTGATCAACAGCCCTATATTGGTGTGTTCAATTTAAGTTGTCTGGCTCAGGCTCTGTTGCCACTTTTATCCGAAGATAAAGATGAGGCGATAAAGATTGCTCAGGCAGAGTTAAATAACTATTGGAAGATTTATCGTCCATACGAGTTAGAGGTTATTCGCGCTAAGCTGGGCTTTCAAAGCGAGCAAGAAGGCGATAAAACACTCTGGAGTGATCTGTTGAAGTTGATGGAAGGCGCTGTTGATTACACACGATTCTTCCGCGCGCTGTGCGATTTTAATTCAAATACACCACGTGAAAACCATACCTTAAGAGACATGTTTCTCGACCGTGAAGCCTTTGATGCCTGGGCGGAGCAGTATGCGCAGCGTTTGCATCAGGAACAAAGCGAAGATCACGCTCGCAGCGTACGTATGAAAGCAGTAAACCCTAAATATATTCTGCGCAACTACCTGGCTGAAATCGCTATCCGTAAGGCAGAAGATGAAGGGGATTACAGCGAGATAGAGCAATTGTTCGATCTATTGCAAAAACCTTTTGATGAGCAGCCGGATAAAGAACACTACGCGTCACTGCCGCCAGAGTGGGCGCAAGGAATCGCCATGAGTTGCAGTAGCTAACATATCAATTCTCTCTAGATAGCCGCTCTCTAGCTTAAGACCCTTAAGATAATCGCATCCAAGCCGATCTCGTTATTGTGGGGCTTCAGTGCTTCCAGTATCACTTTGGTAAGGTTTACCTCTATCAGCAATAAGGAGCGTGCGATGAAGGCTCAATTTGCCAAAAAGGCGCGAATTGGCTTAATGGTGTTTCTGGGAATGTTATGTGTTCAGCAGAATGCTTTTGCAGAAGGCGATGTCGTGAACT
>JBNKYV010000058.1:0-9633 GCA_050301075.1 Gammaproteobacteria bacterium | reverse complement strand
GATTTTATAAGCGCTGTTAATGCTGCCGCCGCCACAACTTGAATGGTGCTCTGAATGAAATGATTCGCCCGTAGCCTGTTCGATTGCCTGGCTGATGTGCTTCCAGATGGACATAACGGATAGCCGCCCTTTTGTGTATGCCTATTTGTAAAAACGTACCCTGACAAACCCTCTAATCGTGCCTATAGTTATTGAGAGGGAAGATGCGAGTTTCAATGCAGTCGTCATTATAATCAGGAGTAAACGCAATGTTCATGAAAGATAAAAATAGCGGTGATATGGTTGAGATTCTGGATATCAATGAATTGATCAATCCTAACTGCAGTACCGTTGTCGGCCGTTTTCATGCGGGTGAAGAGTTGCAAGACAAAGCTGATTTTACCAAAGGTAATCTTCAGTTCCCTTCAGGTGAGTCACTGCCAGCCTGCTGGGTTGATGCGCACTATCGTGAATAAACTTCACTAACGAATTCGCTGGCGCAGGCGCGCACTTACGCGCGCCAGCCAGATATCAACACGCCCCCAAAACCATTCCAACAAACGTCGGTGCCAGGGGCGCATGCGCCAGTTTTCCAGTTTGATCTCTTTACACTGCTCGATGTCATGTATCAGAGCATTCTTCAGCGCGTCTGCAAATTGTTGATCTTCGATCTCCTGATTACCTTCCAGATTCCAGATCAGGTTCCAGCGATCCAGATTGCTGGAACCAATAGAACTCCAGTGATCGCACAAATAGGCCTTGCAGTGATTAAAGCGCGGTTGGTATTCAAAGATGCGCACACCGTGGCGTAACAGGCTGTAGTAAAAGCGCCTGCCGGCATGGCGTACTGCCGGATGATCGGTATGTGGGCCGGGTAGAATCAAACGTACATCAACTCCTTTGCGTGCGGCGCGGCGTAATGCGCGGCGAATCTTGATGGATGGCACAAAGTAGGCGGTTGATATCCAGGCCCAGTGTTCAGCATTACGCAGACGCTTGATTAATGATCGTTTGATCTCCTGCCGGTTGCTCATTTGCGAAACGGTCACACGGCCCAGGCCATCTGTTTCCTGCATTTCGGGTGGCGGAGTATGTTCGATAATTTCCAGGTCACTGGTTGCTCCCGGCCAGTTGTCGCAGAAGAGTGTGCGCCAGTCGTGAATGCAGTTGCCGCGCAGTTGCAGCATCAGATCGTGCCAGGGGTGATCCCCCTTACTGAACTGATCACAAATGCCCGCACCACCTATATAGGCATATTGGTTATCAACCAGTAACAGCTTGCGATGATCGCGGAACAGTTGGCGTCGTAGCCTGCCGTAATGGAGTGGATTATAAAAATGAAGTTGAATGTTGTTATGGGACAGGCGTTGTTTGTCTGGCTTGTTGAGACTTCTGGCACCAAAGTCATCGAATAGCAGGAATACTTTTACGCCGCGGTCTGCTGCTGAAAGTAAGGCTTCTATAAATTGATTCAGTGTCTCGCCTGATTCAACCAGATACATCTCCAGCGCAATGTAATAACGCGCTTCATTAATCACCTTCAACATGTGTGGAAAAAAGGCATTGCCATCCACCAGCAATTGAAAACGATTGCCGCCGCGCCAGCTAAAGCGATATGGATTAATGGTTGGTTTGCTCATCTGCTCACTAGAGTATAGACAAACGCCGTTACAAATCCCCAAGAAGATAGGCAATGTGATAAGTTAACGCCATGAACGCACTCATTAACACATTCTGGCAGATCTGCCGCTTTCGCATGGGGCCGCAGGATATACCGTTCTCTGCGCCACTGTTGTGGATGGTGGTGGTGGCCTATGTGGTGATTAGCACGTGTGTTGCAGGATTTAACCTGTCACCGATAGCCGCAGTAATGTCATCTATGTTGGATGCCGGCATCATCGCTGGACTGACGCGCATGATTTTGTGGGTGCGCGAGCAGGATGCGCGCATGACGCAGACAACCACAGCGTTGCTGGGTACGGGCGTTATCTTTGGTTTCTTTGCTGTGCCGCTGATGTGGTGGCAGCTATCGTTTGAAGATCCCACCCAGGCGATTGTGCCTTCCATGATCATGCTCGCATTGCTGTTCTGGAACCTGTCTGTGATTGGACATATCTTGCGTCACGCATTGAATATTCCTTACTTCGTAGGAGTCTTGCTTTCCATTATGTATATGTACGTTTCTGTTAGCGTCATTCGTGCCTTTTTTGTCGTACCAACGGCGGGGCAATAAACCATGCATATTCATATATTAGGTATTTGTGGCACCTTTATGGGTGGTATCGCCATTCTGGCGAGGCAGATGGGTTATACCGTTACCGGCTCAGATGCCAACGTCTATCCGCCGATGAGTACGCAACTGGAAGAGCAGGGCATCCGCCTGCATCAGGGCTTTGATCCTGCGCCGTTGAAAAAAGAACCTGATCTGGTGGTGATTGGTAACGCCATGTCACGTGGCAATCCATCTGTTGAATACGTGCTGGATCGCGGTTTGCCTTATATCTCCGGGCCGCAGTTTTTGTCCGATTACATTTTGAAAAATCGCTGGGTATTGGCTATTGCCGGTACGCATGGCAAAACCACGACCTCAAGCATGGTGGCGTGGATACTGGAATACGCCAAGTTGAACCCCGGTTTTCTGATCGGTGGTATCCCGGCTAACTTTGGCATCTCGGCACGTCTGGGGGATATCCCTTTCTTCGTTGTTGAGGCAGATGAGTACGACACCGCCTTCTTCGATAAGCGCTCCAAGTTTGTTCACTATCGCCCGCGTACTTTGGTGCTGAACAACCTGGAATTTGATCACGCCGATATCTTTGAAGATCTGGATGCCATTAAAAAACAGTTTCACCATCTGGTGCGTATCGTGCCCGGGAATGGTTTGATCATCGCGCCAGTGGATGATCCCAATCTGGTGGATGTGTTGAATAAGGGGCGTTGGACACCGCTGGAAGAATTCGACAGTGCCGAAGTTGAACAGCCTGAAAGCCATTTGTGGAACGCGCGTAATGTGGCGGACGACGGCAGTGCGTTTAGCGTCTATTTCGGTGACGAGCATATCGGTGATGTGAAGTGGGAGTTGATGGGCATGCACAATGTGCATAACGCCCTGGCAGCCATTGCCGCATCACGCCATGCCGGCGTTATCGCTCGTGAGGCCGTTGCTGCGCTTAATCAATTCAAGAGCGTTAAGCGCCGTATGGAAGTGCGCGGTGTGGTTAATGATGTCACGGTTTATGATGATTTTGCCCATCACCCAACAGCAATTAATCTCACATTGAATGGTCTGCGCGCCAAGGTGGGTAGGCAAAAAATCTTCGCCATACTGGAACCACGTTCCAACACCATGCGCATGGGGGTTCACTCTGAAACACTGGCAGCCTCGTTGGAAGAGGCGGATGAGGTGCTCTTCTATGCGCCTGCCGATCTGGGATGGGACCTGCGCAGTGCCATGCAGGGTTTGCGTGACTCCCATGTGTTCGATGATATCGCTGCTATAGTTAAATATGTCAGCAACAAAGCGCGCCCGGGCGATCACGTGTTAGTGATGAGTAACGGCGGCTTTGGTGGCATACATCAGAAAATTTTAGATTCCTTGGGTTAATCCATGTCACAAGATCCGCGCAACAGCATTGCCTTAGCCATGACGGGTGCATCTGGCGCCTTGTATGGTCTGCGTTTATTGCAGTGTCTGATTGATAAGGGCGAGCAGGTACATGTGATGATCTCGCGCGCTGCGCAGATGGTGATCGACATGGAGACCGATGTCGAGGTTTCCGGTACACCGCAAGAGATGGCTGAGCAGCTCAGCAAACGTTATAACGCCAAGCCCGGCCAGTTACATGTGTGGGGCAAAGAGCAATGGCACTCGCCGGTGGCCAGTGGTTCCGGTGCGCCACGTGCTATGGTGGTGTGCCCGTGTACTAGTGCATTTTTATCAGCTGCGGCCCACGGTACTAGTTCGGATTTAATGGAGCGCGCGGCGGATGTTGCGATTAAGGAGGGGCGTAAGCTTATCTTGGTGCATCGTGAAACACCACTTTCTGCCATTCACTTGGAGAACTCATTAACACTGGCACGATTGGGTGTGACGATTCTCCCTGCTAATCCCGGTTTTTACCAAAATCCAGAATCGATTAATGATCTGATTGATTTCATTGTTGCCCGCATTCTTGATCATTTAGATATTGATCACTCTCTGTTACCGCGTTGGGGCGAGTAACGGCTCCCTCCTTAGTGGGAGTAAATTCATGTTTATAGAATATTTGTATTTTGTAATTAGCGTTTTTAGCGAAATATTGATAAAAATAATAAATCATAATAACCAAGCGAAGAGTTATGACTATAGAGATCAATACAGCGCGATGTCCGTTGTGTGGCGAGCTAAATAAATGTGTGATGGCTGGCCCGGAGGAGGAACGGGATCAACCATGTTGGTGTGCGCAGCAAGAGTTTCCCAATGAACTATTAGAGCAGGTGCCCATCGATATGCGCAATAAAGCGTGTATCTGTCAAAAGTGCGTTACGAAATTCCATGCTGAACATATGAGGCGTTAATGTATAGCGGCGGTTGTTTGTGTGGTGCTGTGCGCTTTGAAATCCGTGGTTCTATTCGCAATATCGTTTGTTGTCATTGTTCCAAATGCCGTAAGGCGCAAGGGAGCGCTTTCGCAACCAATGGAATTGTTGAACAAAAAAACTTTGTCCTCACACAAGGTGAAGGATTATTAAAAGGCTTTGAATCATCACCGGGACAAACCAAATATTTTTGTTTTAACTGTGGTTCTCCCATCTATAGCAGAAATATAAAGCGCCCTGATCAAATCCGTGCGCGAATTGGCACGATCGATAGTGATATCAGTGAGCGTCCACAAGCGCATATCTTTGTCGGTTCCAAGGCGTGCTGGGAAGAGATCGCCGATGATCTTCCAAAGTATGACGCCTACGAACCAGACCACTGAAGCACTATTATCTAACTGCCGTGCTAATCTTGAATAAAGCTATAACAGAATTGCTTAACCGCTAAGCGTTCCTGTTTTTCCTGTTCAATGCAGCGCTTGGCGGGCACAAAAGGTAGATGCTTGGGCGGTGGCGACATCAATACTTGTGGGGCGCTTGGTGTTCGATTACCGGGAGCCTCTGCAACTTGTTTGTACCCCTCTACATAAAGATCAACAAAGCTATTAAAGTTAATACTGTTGTTCATCAGCCTACTCCTGACAAAGGTTGTTATGCTTGGTGCGAACATAATCCCATCAAGTTCTATGCCAATCGTGTTAGCTTTTACTATCATATTGAACGTGAAACATAATTTCCGGTTTTGTATTGATGCACCTATTGTCGTGTTTAATACAATGCACTATGTTAGAGCGTATGTGCATCTAAATGGATAGGTGTTGCAGATCTGAAGGAGCTTGTTATGCCGCTAAAAATTGCGCGTCCCACTGTATTGTTACGGCAGTTAATGGATCGCGATACCTGCACCTATACCTATCTGTTAATTGATCGTGATACTCGCCAAGGTGTCATTATCGATCCGGTGACTGAACAGTTAGAGCGTGATCTCAAACTGATCCGGGAGATGGGGGTAGAGCTACTATATGTGTTGGAAACACATGTGCATGCAGATCATGTAACTTCCGCCGGCATGATACGCCAGCAAACCGGAGCAAAAATTGTATATGGCTCTGCGGCTGGTGTTGAGGCGATCGATGTCGCTGCCAACGATGGCGATGTTCTAACCTTTGGTCAGTATGAGATAAAAGTACTGGCAACACCTGGGCATACAAGTGGCTGTGTTAGCTACTACATTGATCAGATGGTATTTACCGGTGATGCGCTATTAATTCACGGCTGCGGTCGTACCGATTTCCAGCAAGGCGATCCTGAAAAGCTCTACAACAGCGTTACGCAAAAAGTGTTTACGCTGCCTGATGAAACCATTGTGTGTCCCGGTCACGACTACAATGGACATATGTCTTCATCTGTTGGTGAAGAGAAACAATGGAATCCGCGTTTGGGTGGTGGCAAGAGCAGAGCGGAATTCATTGAGATTATGCATAACCTTAATCTCGCCCTGCCGAAGAAAATCAATGAAGCAGTGCCGGCGAACATGGAGTGTGGCATCAGTTTTGATCCTAAGCGTTTTGTGCATGAAGAGTTTTCAATGAATGATCTTCATAATATTTGGAAAACAATTGATAAAGAAGAGTTGATTGTCGATACACGTACCCCTGAAGAGTTTAACAGCGGCCATGTGCCGGGTGCGGTGAATATTCCTTTTGGCTCAGAAACGTCTCGTGCCAACGAGCTTAAGCAATATAATCGTGTGTATCTCTACTGTCGCTCTGGGCGGCGCGCACAAACTGCATTAACAAACCTATCGTTATTGGGTTTGATTAATCTGGTATGTGTTGGTCATTCGGGTATGCCACAATGGCGTGAAGAGGGTTTTCCTGTTGAACCCGGATGATGTTGTATAAGTTAGATTTAAATTAATTTGCATCTCGAATAAATAATGTAGTCTTCTATTTAATAAAATACTCAAGTGCTCGCTTGAGTATTTTTATCTCTTTCTGTTTCTTTAGAAACACTTTCCAGTGCCGCTATCTGAACTCGGCTGTTAACAAAGAATAAACGCCAGCCACATATCTTTTTGTTTTCAAGTAGGGGGTATCTAGTGAGAAGTCATAATAAATTATGCGCATTAGCAGGGCTTTCATTGTTTTCGATGGTTGCATCTGCCCAAACAACCGTCGATGTAGATGCAACAGTCGTGTCTGTTGATGATCCGCAAGGTGTATTAACTGGCGTTAATGTAGGTGATGTTATAAGCGGTCAGTATATTTATGAAAGTGCAACACCAGACATGGAGCCAGATCCTTACTTTGGTTATTTTGATCATGATTTAGGAACGGGTGGAATGAATCTAACGTTGGGGGCATATCAGTTCGTTACAGATGCTTCCTCCTATTGGCCGCTGAGTGTGTATGTCAATAACAGTGCGGTTGATCCAATGTTTGAAGGTTATCACGCAGTCACTCTTGATGTGTTGCCAACCAATGGATTGAATATCGATTATGTGAATATCAATTTCGATTCGTATGGTGGTGATGCTCTTGTTGATGATCAATTGCACGAAACACCACCTGATATTACACAGTTTAATGGTGATCGCTCAGTCAGCATTTATGGCTCTGCTAATGGGCAATATTTTACGATCACCGCAGCGCTGCAGTCGTTTGGTGGTGGTAACCCACCTAGTCCAGAGACACAAACCACCTACAAGGTAACAGCACAAGTTGATGCCTTTTATGACGACAGTGGTACTCTGGATGGCCGTGTGATGGTTGGCAATGTAATAACCGTTTATTACACGCTTGATCCCAGTACGCCAGACTCCGATCCAAGCCCTGATATTGGAAGTTATGTACATGCGCCTGGTGCCGGCTCACTGGTGTTTGAGTTACCAGATGGTACGCGCATCGAATCAGATAGCCAGCAAGCAACACCGCTTGTTGATGTATACGATGATGCTGGCATGGACTTTATGGGAATATATAGCAATATGCTTGTCTCTTCTGATGCGTCACTTACGCTTCAAGATGGATGGGTCAGTTTCTCAAGTTACTATGATGTGATTACAGATGATAGTTTGAATCTGCAAGCGATGCTGTCTAGCGACTGGGCGTCCAGAAACATTGGTTTATATGGCTCAAACTGGATGATAAATGCGATTGTTATAAATGTGGAGGCTATGCCTAGCCAGCTTGTTGAGGTTGTGCCTGGTGATGCGACGATTCATCCGTTGCAACGATTTGATATGGCAGCCCATGTAAGTAACTCTCCGGGTATTGTTGCGGTTGGCGGACGCATAAACGGCATGCCGATTGATACTTATTTGCAAGGGTGCATGATTGATCAACCTAAAAATGGTAATCAGTCTGTTGTCTGTTCAGATACTCATCAGTTACTGGCACCTGGCCAGAATACTTTGGAGTTGGATATTTTCCTTGAAGATATGTCAGTTGTGAATGAAACCGTTAAGTGGAATCTTAAGTAAACGGTTTTGTTGGTCAAGCAGAGGGGGCTGATGAAAATCAGGCCCTTCTGTTTTTTTGATTAAAATATTATTCCCACATCACCAATAGTTCACCATGCCAGTTGTTCGTTTCAACATGGCGCTGTTTGATCTGCCAATTTAACATCGCTGCAAACGGTTTAAATTGCTGCATAGGTGTGTTGAAGTCGCTACTGGTTTGCGGATAGTGAAGCAGTGCCAGTTGGTTCACCTCTTCATGGGCGATGTGGCCTATCCAAACATGTTGTTGCTTGGGTGTTAATTCCATTTCAGTGGGCCATAGGCGTAAGACCAGCTTATGTTCTGGCAATGTTAAGGTGAGTGCCGGGGGGTGCCCATCATGTACAAGTGGCAGGCGTGGTAGCTCTTTTAATTCTGCATCCGGGTTTAGCCATAGCATGGCATTTTGCAATGACAGTTCAACCGGTGCTTGCCAACCTAAATCCAGCAAATGTTGTTTAAATACTGCCAGTGAACCACTCCATTGCAGGTTAAGTGGTTGCTTCTCAACACCGCGTGTATCAATGCGATGAGCGGGTAACTGTTGCCAGTCAGACTCGCGCCACTCATCAAAGGCTATCTGTTCGATATGCGGTGTGTGGGTATAGCGCTCGAGACTGCTTTGGTGATTGTTCACCACATACCAACTGCCAAAACCAATCAGTGTAATGGCGGGCACACCCATTAACCCGCGCAGTGACATGGCGGCTGTGTCATGGCGACGAAATGCGATGCCGACAACGCTGACCCAGATCAAACCGATTAATAGCCCGCCAACCACATCGGATAACCAGTGGGCGCCGAGGTAGATGCGCGAAATTGCAACGCTGAGTGTTGCCAGCAGTGCCAGCGCGTAACAGCCCCAGCGCCACTGCTTGGGAATTTCGCGCGCAATCAATACCGCGAGAAATCCGTACAGGCATGCCGCAACCACGGTATGGCTACTGGGAAAACTAAAACTCATTGCCCCTTCGTACATGCCATTGGGGCGTGGAATCTGCAGGCTCTGTTTGAGTAGCCACGCCATGCCAAGCGCAACACCGCCCGCCGCTAACCAATGTGCTGCGGCCAGCCAGTGTTTGCGTATCAATAGCCAGGTGCAGAGCATTCCAGCCAATACCAGTTGCATGGTGGTGTCAGCCAGTTGTGTGATGACCGTCATTACATGGTCTCCCCACGGCGTGCGTAGACCTTGGAAGAGTTGATAGGTGCTGTGATCAAGGCGAGATAATAACGGGCCAACGGTAAATTGCTGGAAGGTGAATAGGATGATGAAGGCGGCGCAGGTGAGTACTACTGCCAGAATGGCTAGGCCTTTGGCTTCGGGCTGTTGCGGGTCTACCAGTGCTGAAGTGATTTGCCCAAGATGTTTGTGTTGCTTACCCCAATGAATAAGTTCGTTCGCCATGTTCTGTGCGCGCGGAGCAAAAAAGGCGTAGCTGCGTTTAAGGGTAATGACACTCAGCCATAACAGCGCGATCACGCCGATGACTAATACGGCCAGCCGCGAGGCGACCTCTGCTGCCAATCCCAACGATGCACCAAAGACGATACCGGGAAAGAGATAGGCGGGT
>JBNKYV010000057.1:0-3846 GCA_050301075.1 Gammaproteobacteria bacterium | reverse complement strand
TTATGACTTGCTTGCGGTATTCGTTAACAACTTGGGTACCAGCTTTTCAGAGAATCCTGCAATAAACCCTGAAACAATAATAACGCTGAAAGTGACATATAGCTCTTTAGACTTCTCGTCACTAATAGTGGAATAATCAATATGCTCTACTAAAACGGGTGGTTGGCCATACGCCCACATCATAAAATAAAGAATGACAGAGGCCCCTACACCAATCATTGGGCGCTTTAATATATAGATAAAACGGTGATTAACCTTTAGATCGTCCAATGTACCGGATGAATGATCCTTCAAACTGGTTAACACGCTAAATGAGGCACCCATAAACCCCGCCCCAGCAGCCATCAACACAGCGGCGTGTTTTACAAGACCAGATTCCGTCAGGAACTCGCCTGCTATCAAAATCAGGCCAAATAACACGACAGATACGAGAAAAACAAACAGCGTCCTTACCCTAATCAAAATTGAATATTCACGCTCTTCTATCTTGTTAACATGGTAACGATGCCTGTCTTGCAATAAACGTAGAACAATTGTGCGTTTTCCCTGCAGATCCGTGCTGTCGCTTTCAAACTCCTGCGAATAATAATCAGCTGTTTTCTGGCAGCCATCTTTACGGTATTGAATCAGCTCACGGTTAAATTCAATGCGCAGAAATTGCTCATTTGCGCAGCCAATCAGGTCCTGCTCCAACTGGTGGATATCAGACCAACCTAAACCACAGATAGAAAACTCTATTTCGTTATCCGCACGTTTGCAGTCATCCAGTATCCCTTGAATGCGCTTGATATTCTCATGAATCCGTTCGGGTAATTCTATACCCGCATCCAGCATCCCCTGATAAATGACAGATAAATCAATAAAACACTTCTTGATCATATGCCAGGACTGCTTGTCTTTGAGTAAAAAGTCAGTCGCTCTTTTCATAAACCCCATGCCCCGCTCCCCATGTGCGTTTAATTGCTTATGCCAGATGTAGCTATCTGTTCTTAGTCACTTGCAGGTTAATAATGTTATTAAACCAGTTAAAGGTTGAGTCAGACCTACCTGACTGCCCTATGTAATAACGGTGCGTATCTCCAACCTGATGTGTCAGATCAACATATTCAGCCTGCTTAGCGATATCCTGTACGCTCTTATCCGCCTTATTTCCCCAGCGCCCCAACCTTTGCGGAAGATCAAATCGATAGCAGCCAAAAAAGAACCCGGCAGGGCTCATCCCTGTGTCGCTCTCCAAACACCTAAGCACCTTATCGTCTTGATTAAATACAATATAGACATCCTTGGAGAACTTGATCGCATCGACCCACGCGCCATGTTCGCTGTATTCAGATGCCGCAGCGCTAATCATAAGAGCATCAATACTGTTTTGCTGAACGGCCAGTTCGCTTTTAACCAGATGCTCTACCACAATAGCTCCCATACTGTGCGTGAGCATCACCACTCTGCGGGGGCCATTGTCCGTGCGCCTATCTGCAATCGCGTTAATTACCTGGCTTAAGGCCTTTGCTGCCGCTTGAGCGCCATCACTGGGAAAGCCCCCCATGCCCGTCCATGATGGCCAGGTAAATGCTATTACGTGCGCGTTATATTCGCGTTCAATACTTTCTATAAGCTTACGTTTAACCAGCTTTGCAGGATGTTGACCACGCCCGTGCACAAATAAAACAACGGACCGCCCATCGTCTCGGCTCAAAACTGAATCGACCACCTTTTCGTAACAATCGGTAAAAAGCTCATATACCTTATGCTTTTGGGGTGGTTTTAAAGACACCTGAGGCAAATCTGCCTTGGCAGGGGGAGAGACTTCTATAAACCGGTCTGGATTTGATATCACCAAACCAATCGTATTGATCTTTGTATTAGGCGTTTTGTTCCCAACCTCTACCGGAGCAGTACATTCGCCGGCATGCGCGCCGTAAACGGGCAGAATCAGCGACCACAAAATCCATCTTATATAGCGCACAAAACAACTCTCCATCTTCCTAAAACAATTGGTCGCAACTGGCTACCAGGCTCAATTAGCCGGTTTTTTATACATTCAGGCTAAATTGACGGTGAATCACACCGATGTTGTTAAATAGAACCACACGCTTTCTTTTTTACGGCACGGACAGCATTCAACGTTAAGGAGAACCTAGTCAGCATGAGCACACGCCCAAAAACGGCTCCCGATATTCACCTTAATCTCAACGTCCGGGGCCTGAAACAATCGGCAACACTGGCAATCAACGAGCGCAGCGCCCAACTGGCACATGACGGGAAAAAGGTTTACCGCCTGGGTCTTGGGCAATCCCCCTTTCCTGTTCCACAGGTGGTTGTAGACGAGCTTAAGGTCAATGCCCATCAAAAGGATTACCTCCCGGTACGGGGCCTGCGGGAGCTAAGAGACGCAGTAGCAGACTATCACCGCCGTACACAGGGCATAGAATATGTTGGCAACGATGTGTTAATTGGCCCCGGCTCTAAAGAGCTGATGTTCCTGTTACAGCTTGTCTATTACGGCGACCTTGTTATTCCGACACCTAGCTGGGTCAGCTATGCGCCTCAAGCCCAGATTATTGGCCGCAATATCCGCTGGATTCCCACACAGGTCGAAAACGACTGGCGATTTATGCCAGATGAACTTAACAAACTGTGCCAACAAGACCCCAGCCGGCCGC
This sequence comes from Gammaproteobacteria bacterium, assembly GCA_050301075.1. Classification (GTDB taxonomy): domain Bacteria; phylum Pseudomonadota; class Gammaproteobacteria; order Tenderiales; family Tenderiaceae; genus JBNKYV01. Next base: position 1,183 of record JBNKYV010000057.1, on the reverse strand, counting down.
GGATTGTCATTCTCAACTATCCATCCAACCCGACCGGCGACAGCTACACCACCGACGAATTGAAACAATTGGCGAAAATCGCGCGCCAATACAAGGTCATCCTACTTTCAGACGAAATCTACGGCGAAGTACATCACCGTGGCCAACACGTATCTATCGCCCGCTACTACCCGGAAGGCACAATTATCAGCGGCGGACTAAGCAAATGGTGTGGGGCCGGTGGTTGGCGCTTAGGCACCTTCATCTTTCCCAAAAGCCTGGGCTGGCTACTGGATGCGATGGCCGTGGCCGCCAGCGAAACCTATACGTCGACCAGCGCCCCTATTCAATACGCCGCAATACGGGCATTTAAAGGGGGAACTGAAATTGAACAATATCTAGCCTCTTCGCGCCGAATTCTGCGCGCGTTGGGCAGATACTGTCACAAACAACTCAGCCTGACCGGCGCCATCGTGAACGCGCCCGTAGGCGGTTTTTACCTGTTTCCCGACTTTAGCCCCGTTAAGGAGAAGCTGGCCCAGCGAGGCATCCATAACAGCACAGACCTGTGTGAAAAGTTACTGGCAGAAACCGGTGTCTCCACCCTACCCGGTGTTGAATTTGGGCGACCAGAAAACGAGCTAACGCTACGATTGGCCTATGTTGATTTCGACGGCGCACGCGCCTTGGTAGCTGCCGAAAATGAATACAGCGGAAAAGATCTGGACCAAAAATTCCTCGATATCTACTGCCCAAACATGGTTGAAGCCATAAACGCCATGTGTAATTGGTTTAAATAGATCGAAAAATCATGACATTCATCACAAAACTCAAGAAGCGATGCACGAGAAAGCATATTTTCTAATTAAAAATAGCAATTTTCTTGAATCTGAATGTCTTTTTCAGTTTCGTTTCAGATATCCCTTCTACTTTGATAGTTGAGAGGAAACAAAACCAAACATTTTTCAACTAAAGGGGTAATCACCATGAACAACATCAGCCTACTTAACCGCGCGTTCCGTCTGTTAGTTACATTTGCCATCGTATTTTCAGTATTGAGTGTCGATGGCCCAATCCACAACTTGGTGTACGCACTGTTTATCTCCATCTTCACCGGTCTAACCGCCTTCATCGGCTGGTGCCCAGCGGTAGCATTGATGGATCGTTTACACAAACATCTGCCCTCACACAGTGATGTGGTAAC
>JBNKYV010000056.1:0-6992 GCA_050301075.1 Gammaproteobacteria bacterium | reverse complement strand
CTCACTTCCATCAGACAAGGCCTGATCTTCAGCATCAGCCAAAGGGCCGTCTGCCCCTCCTTTGTCTTGGTAATCAGATGGCGTATCTTCACCATCGTCAGGAAACGAACTATCTTGCCCTTCTCCCTGCCCTACAGGATCCTCTTGTGACGAGTCCTGAGGTTGGCCGGAGTTTTGCGCAGGATTTCCGTTATTTTTCGGAGCGCCGCTTCCTTCTCCCATTTGCTCCTGAGCATCCTCCCCCTGCCCGTCACCCAGTTCCTGCCCCTGTTCACCTCCTTGAGGAGACTTCTGTTTCTTTTGGAGTTCAAGCACTTTTTTTACCGATGCTAAATTTTGCTGCGCATCGATCATTTGAGGATCTTTAGCAAGCGCACTTTCATAAGCACTCATAGCTTCAGGTAACTTACCTAACTTTGCCAAAGCGTTTCCGCGGTTATAATCTGCATCAGCAGTATCGAGGCCTTCTAACGTTTTCAGGCTCGCCTCATAATCACCTGCACGGTATTGCGCAACCGCCTTCCACTCAGGCGTACTGAACAATTCTGCTGCTGATTTTGCATCGCCTTCACTAAGCGCTTTTTGAGCAAGTTGGTCTTGATTAAGCCATAAACTATCCCACTCAAATGCATAAACCTGCTCAGACTGAGGCAGTAGCATGAAAGCAACAAACACAACCAAATAACCACGACGAAAAGCAAACACAACGATCAGTATCAGCGGTAATAGCAATAAAGCACCTTCTTCACTCCATTCATCACTTAGAAGTTCGTCAGCCAGTTCAATATCCAGTTGTTTTTCATCAGCGGTGATCAGTCCCTGAAAAGTTTTCACATCAACATCCGTTGGGGTCAACGTTAGATAAAATCCATCCCTTTGGGATGCAAACGTTCGCAATGACGCGACATCTAATTTAGGAATAACAATAGCGCCATTATTATCTGTAAGAAAACCACCAGCCTGCTTCGGAATTGGAGCACCATTTTCAGTACCAACCCCTAGAACCATAAAGCTATGCCCGGCCTCCAATAGTTCAGCAACCGCACCATTCAATTTATGTATGGGCGTTCCCTCTATGCCATCGGTTACGACAAGCACGGAGCCTTGAGCGACTCCCGATTGCCTCAAAAGCTCTCGAGCCTTATCAAGCGCACGATCTAGTCGTGATCCTTGGGCTATCATGAGATTTGTGTTCAGGCTTGGAAGTTGATCTGTTATGGTTTTGCTATCAGGCGTTAGGGGAGTCACCACAAACGGAACCGCAGCATATACGATGAGCGCAGTTTCCCCTTCGTTCCGTGACGTAACAATATCGTGCACTTTCATTCGCGCACGCTCTAACCGGCTTGGGCGTAAATCTGTTGCATCCATAGAACGAGACAGATCCAGTAGCACAACCAAAGCAGACTGCTGACGAAATACAGGCTGTTCCAACTTCTCCCATGCAGGACCAGCCAAAGAAGTAATACCTAAGACACCAGACAAAAAGATAAATAACAAAGACCACGGATGGCGTTTACCACTTTCACCAACCAGTAAATGTGACAACAACTGCTTATCCACAACATTCCGCCAACTGCGACTACTTAAATGTCCTCGCCATGACAACGCGATCAGTACAAACAGAGGGATAAAGCCCCAAAACCACTCTGGAAGTAAAAAATGCAGATTATGTAATATCTCTTCGTTCATCTACCCACCTACCTACGAAGAGTTTTAATTAGAAAAATAAACACCGCCATTAGCGAAGCAACCAATAGCGGCCAGAAATACAATGCCTGTTGAGGTCGAAAAGAGGCCTTCTCCTGTTCAATTGGCTCTAGCTCATCCAATAGAGCATAAATCTTACTTAAATCTGCAGTATCCCGAGCACGGAAGTAACGCCCGCCTGTTGCTTCTGCAATTGCCGTCAACGTCTTTTCGTCCAGATCTTGTGAAGGATTGATGCGGCGCTGTCCAAACAACGATCGCACCATCATCTCATCTGCACCAACACCTATCGTATAAATCTTTAAACCAAACTGTGCAGCAATTTCTGCTGCTTTGATGGGCGCAACCTCTCCCGCTGTATTGGCGCCGTCTGTAAGTAAAATTAAAACACGACTTCCTTCTGAGATATCTCGCAAACGCTTAACAGCCAATCCGATCGCATCGCCAATTGCCGTTGACTGACCTGCCAGACCAATTACTGCTTCGTTAAGAAACGTCTTCACTGTTTCTCTATCAAACGTCAGCGGTGTTTGGACATATGCTTCCTCACCGAACAAGATCAAACCAAGACGATCCCCCACACGACGCTCAATAAACTCACCTGCAACCTTTTGCGTCGCCTGTAAGCGATTCACGCGTTTGCCGTTAATCACAAAATCTTCCATCTCCATACTGCCGGAGAGATCCACCGCCAACATCAGGTCACGTCCACTCACGGGCAACTCGATGGGTTCGCCATACCACATAGGACGTGCAGCGGCCGTCACCAAGCAAAGCCATGCCAGTAACGCCAACCACCATAGCCAACCACTTTGGCGTTGGCTGCTTTTTGATAGCAGCTGTTGGCTAGCGAATGTTTTCAAATTAGGCACACGCAATGCTGCCTCTTGTGCTGACGCGGCAGCCGGAAATAACCAGCGCACGACAAATGGCAATACTAATGCGTAGAAGGCCCACGGCCATTGAAATTCAATCAATTCGGCATCAACACCCACTAACTGGCCTAGCAGTGATTCAATCATGCCGACCTCCTGCTGGGTTTAATGCTTTTAATCCAAAACTCCCCTTGTTCGAACAAAGGTGCGACATCCACTTCATCTTTTTGATACGGCGCACTGACAAGTGTTTGCGCGCACTGCTGAAAGGCACAGCCACTCACCGTGCTATCGAGAAACTTAAGCCAGCTATCGCCAGTTAACGATGCGACTTGTTCACGGGGATAGCAGGTGATCGCGACACGACGCAGTAATGCTGATATGGCTTTAAGTTGTTGCTGTTTATCTGTAAGTAAACGAATCTGTGCTAACTCTTCCAGCGCAACTTTGCGCCAGCGTTGCGCCTTAATTCGTTTAAACCACCAGAAAACAAACACAACCAACACTGTAATCAATATTGGTAACAACCACCAACCAATAGCTGGCGGCCACCAGGCGACAGACTCTGGCAGATGAATATCTCGCAATTGCGAAAAATCAGGATTCATCGCTTGCCTCCCAACCCTTTTTGCAAGGCATTCAACGGTTGCTGTGCAGTACTCATCGGCAGCAGATAAAAGTTATGGTGTCTGCATAATGCCTGCAATTCGTTTTGTCTTTCAGCGAAACGTTGTTGATACTGCTGGCGCACGCTCTTCTTAGCCGTATCCATGGTGAGAAAACCGTGCCCATCACTGACGCGATATTGACCCGCGGGGGGAAGCTCCATCTCTAGTGGATCATTAATAGAGACCAGCACCAAATCACTATGGCGTGCCAATTGAATTAGGTGTGACCTGCTGAGTTCATCCATTGAAGAAAAATCACTCAACAGAAAAATCAAACTACCGGGCTGCGCCACACGGCGCAAACGCCCGAGCGACTGGTTGGTTGCTTGATGCGCCTGAGCATCATCCAGCTGTTCAAAGGGACGTAACCATGCGCCATGCGTTGCTACCCGTTTACAAAGATGGAGTAGCGTCTGTTTACCCCGCTTAGGGCGTAACTCATCATGCTGTTGTTCATCGAAGATCAACCCGCCTAAACGATCACCATGTTGAATAGCTGCCCATCCCAATAACGCAGCAGCCTGCGCAGCACGCACTGATTTAAATGCGCCTTGCGTAGCAAAATGCATGGAACGCTGAAGATCTACCCATAACAACACAGCACGCTCGCGCTCTTCGCGAAACAGTTTGGTATGCGCGCGGCCGGTACGTGCGGTAACGCGCCAATCCAGGGTACGGACATCATCACCCGGCATATAGGGGCGCACTTCATCAAACTCCATACCGCGCCCTTTGAATGGCGATACATAACCGCCACTCTGCAAAGAGCGAATATTGGTGGGTTTTAACGACAGCGACTCTGCACCGTGATGCATGGCGATCAATGATTGCAACGAGACATTCACCACACCGTCATCGACGGGTGCAGCTTGCGTTGTTGTGCGCTGTTTAAAGCGGGCAAACATACGATACAACTACGGTACAGCGATATGGTTTAACAACGTCTCAATAAACTTATCGCGGCTGACGCCTTCAGCTTCTGCTTCATAGGTCAGTAGAATACGGTGACGCAACACATCATAGGCCATGGCCTGTACATCTTCAGGGCTAACATAATCACGGCCAGCCAGCCAAGCATGAGCGCGCGCACAACGGTCCAAGGAGATCGTTGCACGAGGACTCGCGCCCCACTGCACCCACTTGGCCAGATCATCGCTGTAACGTTTAGGGTCACGGGTGGCGAGGATAATCTCGATTACATAGCGCTCCAGATTCTCGGCCATGTGGATCTGCAACACCTCATCACGAGCAGTAAACAGATCGGCCTGCGACAACTTGCTGATCTCTTTAACTTCATGACGAGCAGCTTGCGATGCCTCGTTGCGTGCCAGTTGCAAAATCTTTTGCTCCGCTTCCGCATCTGGATAATCGATGTTTACATGCAACAAGAATCGATCCAGCTGCGCTTCGGGCAATGGATAGGTCCCCTCCTGCTCGATGGGATTCTGCGTGGCCATAACCAGAAATAGCTCCGGTAGCTTATACGTCGTGCTACCGACTGTGATCTGGCGCTCTGCCATCGCCTCCAGCAATGCAGATTGCACCTTGGCGGGGGCACGATTCACCTCATCTGCGAGGATCAAATTGTGAAACAGGGGCCCTTTTTGAAACTGAAAAGAACCATCTTGCGGGCGAAAGATATCGGTACCGGTCAAATCAGCTGGCAACAAATCCGGCGTGAACTGCACGCGATGGAAATCACCTTCGATAGCGTCGCTCAAAGACTTGATCGCCCGCGTCTTCGCCAACCCCGGCGCCCCCTCAACCAGCAGATGACCATCTGCCAGTAAGGCAATCAACAGCCGGTCAACCAGCACCTCCTGGCCGATAATCTGTTGCGATACGTGTTCTTTTAATTGCTGAAAAGCAGTTTGCGTAGTCGAACCTGACATCATGTTATCCATTACGTATATCGATGTTTGGTAATTAAATGGGTAAAAACAGGATTTATGCCTTCAACCCTGCCCTGTTGTAGATAAGGACAATATTAAGGTTTTCAAGTTCCCCTGCAAACTGTTTGACCTGCCACAGCCTGCACGCTAAGGTGTGAACGCGTTTTTCGTACGCCTCCTATCCGCGGAAAGGGCTGAGCCCAACGATTTTTTGCATGATCAACAATTTACTCAATACGATTTTTTCACCGTCAGGCGGATGCGGCTATTTATTAAAGGAAGAATCGTATGTCTGACAAACCCTCTCCGACTAACGGTCGGATTTCATCGCCATTATCCGAATCGGCCAAGCTGAAACAGCAGCAACACAAACAGCGCGCCGAACAGATGCTCAAAGCCTATTACGGCGGCGATGCAAAAGTGATCGCCGAGTTTAAAGAGCACTGCTTTGGTGGTGACCAGCCCGATTTCCGCCCCACGCTGCTTCAGGCGCGTATGCTTGCCTCCAGCGATGACTTGGCCGTGCGCAAACTCTCTTTAGAAAAGCTAAAAAAAGAGGCCAAGGATCTGCTCAAGGCACTTAAATCAAATTCACCAGCAGCACAGAAGAGGCTGGCACAGCACCATACCAAATCACCCGCAGAGGAATTAAAACTTGCCGATGCCCAGCTCATCATCGCCCGGGAAAACGGCCTGCCTAGCTGGCCCAGGCTCAAAGCACATATTGAGACCCAAAATGCCGCCTCACAGCAGATTCAGAAAAACAACAGAGCGCCTGATGGTGATCTAAAAACACTGCACATCCGCTGTGGTAACGACATCAAAGAGGCAATCGGAAAATGTGGTTTCACGGGAGATTTTCTTGAAATCAGCAACCCTTTTCCGCAGGGCCCTGTTCCCCACTTTGAACCGCTGGATCAGTTTGTCTCCATCCGTACCGATTTTATTACCAACAATTATGGCAATGATGTGCCTAAACAGCATATCGAGAATACCTTTGAAGAGATTAGCAAAACAGAGCAGACCTTGCGGTCACTCAACACTCACTATGAACGTGTCGTTTTGTGGTACGAGCATGATCCATTTGATCAACTCTCTAAAGCCTATGTACTGGCACACCTGTCTGAATTGGATTTAAAAAACACGGTTGTTGAATGCATTCAGATTAATAACTTTCCCGGTGTTAAACGCTTCATAGGAATCGGCCAACTAAGCCGAACACCAGAGATCATGCTTATGCTCTGGTTTCAACGCCAAACCGTAACACAAACAATGATCGCCTTCGGCGCACGCTGTTGGCAGGCATTTATCTCAGACGCTCCACAAACACTCTGGCAGTTAACACAGGAAAAAGGCGCCGCTCTACCCCTCATGCAACACTCCATGCTGCGCACCTTAAAAGAGCTACCCTGGATGCAGAATGGCCTATCGCTCACGGAACAACTTGCGCTGGATATTCTGAAGCAGGAAGGACCAATGCGTCCGGGGCCAATATTCAATTTGTTATTAACAGAATCTGAGCCGCTACATTTCCTCGGTGACATTATGTTGTTATCTATCCTGAGGGAGTTATGGCAAGCCCCAAATGCCGCTATAAAAGTCATTAAAGAATATTCAGATGAACATCCCATGCGCGCCTATCGCTTGGCCATTACAGATATTGGGACGTCACTGCTTGATGGTGATATCGATTGGATTGATACCAATCAAGAAACGCCTGGCTTTGTTAAATATGTTGGGGGAGTACAAGTTAGGCCTGGAACAAAACATTGGCGCTGGAGCTGCGAAGAAAACAAGCCAGTATTAATCAACTAATCTTAACCAGACATGTTATGCCACGCCATACT
>JBNKYV010000055.1:0-6261 GCA_050301075.1 Gammaproteobacteria bacterium | reverse complement strand
GCGAAGCATCATCCAGATTTTTATAACTCTGAATGACACCCATTTTGGTTACGCCATCAACCAAACAGGCAATTGATGCTCCAAATTCTTCTTTAATATCGTCCAGCGTGATATCGGTATCTTCAACGACATCGTGCAATACCGCTGCCGAAACCGTTTCGTGATCCATGCGCACATGAACGAGGATGTCTGCCACTGCTAAAGAATGTTGAATATAATCCTCGCCAGACACACGGCGCTGCCCTTCATGCGCTTTTTCCGCCACATCACATGCGCGCCTGATCACGCTCAATGCTTCGTCTGAATAGCTCTCTTTCAAAGAGTCTAGCCATTTAACGATATCGATGCGTTCTTTTACAGATTCTCCAGTATGTTCCCTTGTTACGCTAACCATGCGAACCACCCTGCATTGTGCGCAGTACTAAAATTGGACAACGAACCAGCCATAATAATGCTTCAAAATCTATATTCTTCTCAATTTGTCTGTCATTCACAATCAAAAGACGCGATGCCTGCTCGTGGAGTTTTGATGCTAATGCCCGGTATTGGTGTACGTATTCAAACCCCACGCCCCAGGTAAAATCGGATAAGAGGTGATGACTTAACAAAGTCAATTCGTGTTCTACGTCTTCATTTTCCGCCACTATCACAACGATGATGGGCAAATTGCGAATATCTGCCAACATTCGCGCATATTCCAAATCGTATGTCGCACTCTCTTTATCATCGACAACTACTGTAACAGGATAGGGTCGATTAGTAAGCTGCCCCAACACCAACACAGAACAGCATGCCTGATGAACAATGTCGTTGATCGCCTCGTAAGGATCATCTCCCATCACTGGAGGCTGATACTCGCGACTTAGCACAAGCAGATTGCCAGGTACTACCGCACGTTTTATCTCGATTGAGGTATAGCCCTGCACGCGCGAAAAATTCCAATGCACATATTGCGACTTGGCGATTCGACTGATCATCTCATACAGACGCTGCGACTCGTCCTGCAAGTGCCGCTCTTTATGTGTAGAAAAAGGCAATGCAGCCAGACGGATGAGATTCACATCTTCAACAAAGAGCGCAGACAGTTCAGCCTGCAATTCCGCCGCGAGTGAAGTCGCAATCTCAATATCAGCCTGACAAGAGTCACCGCTATTAAGCGCGAGAACAATACGCTTAATTTCAAGCTCACTCTTTGGCTTTGTCTGACTCATCGTCTGAATCTTTCTTGTCACCAAACTCGTGGCGCAATTCGGCGAAGCGCAACAGTTGCGTCGCGACCCTACCGTTCAAGGTATCTTCAGGGTAGTTACCCTCTTCGTCTTTTTCACCCGCCGTAACGCCGGTCAGTATTTCAATACCTTCGTCGATAGTGGAAACGGCGTGGATAGAGAACTCACCTTTTTCAACAGCGTCCACCACATCCTGACGCAACATTAAATCGGCCACATTGGAGCGCGGAATCAGAACGCCTTGCTCACCGTTAAAGCCACGTGCTTTACAGATATCAAAGAAGCCTTCGATCTTTTCATTCACACCACCAATCGCCTGCACCTTGCCGTATTGATTCACAGACCCCGTTACTGCCAAGCCCTGTTTTAATGGTACCTCTGCAATGGCGGACAACAACGCATACAACTCAGCAGAAGAGGCGCTATCCCCCTCCACTTCGCCATAGGTTTGTTCAAACACCAGGCTCGCAGATAGGGCCAGAGGAAACTCTTTTGCATAATTGGCGCCAAGGTAGCCCGATAAAATCATGACACCTTTGGAGTGAATAGGACCGCCCAGATCAATCTCTCGTTCGATATCCAATACATCACCTTCCCCCATACGCACCTGAGCAGTAATACGGGTAGGTGAACCAAAGGCATAGTCGCCCGCTTCCATTACCGTTAAACCATTCAACTGGCCTATGGCTTCGCCTTGGGTATCGATCAATAAAATGTCACGCTCGATCGCTTCGTGAATTCCCTCTTTCATACGACTGTTACGGCGAATCAGGGCGTTAATAGCGAGCTGAACATCATCACGCGTTACGGTGTCATGGCCGTGCTGACTCGCCCAATAATCCGCCTCAAACATCAAATCGCAGATGCTGCGCATATGTGTTGTCAATCGTTCTGAGTCGCCAGTAATTCGTGAGCCATGCTCAATAACGCGTGCCACGCCGGACTTATCAAAAGGCTTAAGCTTTTCTTTTCTGGCTAACGTCGCAATCAAACGCGCATACAATAGATTGTTTTCTGGCTTGCGTGGCATATGATCTTCAAAGTCAGCCGCCACTTTAAACAACTCTTTAAACTCCGGGTCCAGTTCATGTAGCAAGTAATACAACATGCGATCACCAACCAATACCACTTTTACGTTCAATGGAATTGGTTCTGGCTCCAACGAAACAGTGCTGACAAGACTCATCATCTGTTCCAATGAACCTATGCGAATTTCATTGGAGCGAAGCGCGCGTTTAATTGCCTCCCAGCTAAAGGGGTGCTGCAACACTTTGTAGGCTTCGAGAATCAGATAACCATTATTCGCACGATGCAATGCACCCGGTTTAATTAAGGTAAAGTCAGTAATCAGCGCCCCCATCATGGACATATGTTCTATACGTCCAACCAGATTCTGATACGTAGGGTTATCTTCATAAACAACCGGCGCGCCGTTCTCATCACCATGTTCGACCAGCAGGTTTACCGAGTAGCGTTTGAACGAAGGCGTGTGTGCCGTCAATGAAACAACATCACCATCCTCTTCTGGGGTATGGCGAAATTCTTCAATATTATCGGTGATATCTTTTTCAACATCATCCAGATAAGACAACACGTCTGAAAACTCAGCGAACTGCTTTCTCAAACGATCCGTAGGTTCCTGAATCGCCTTCTGCGTAATATCGCGATTAAGCTTTTGCAAACGCTCACGCGCTTCACGACGCCACTGCGGAACTTGGTTAAGGGTGTTTTGCAACTCTTCTTGCAGCGCTTCCACCTCTTTCTCGACAATATCCTTCTCTTCTTTTGAGAGTTTTTTGTAGTCTTTAGGGCTAATCACCTCACCTTCAAGCATGGGGGCAAATGCAAAACCGTTAGGCGTGCGAATCAGTGCAATATTTTTTTCTTTTGCAACTGTACGAATTTTATTGATTGCTTCGTCTTGTTTGGCTTTAAGTGATTCATCTAAATCATGCAGACGATGACGGTAATCATCCCCCTCAAAAATGGCAGGAATAATTGTCTTAAGCTCGTCAATCAACGCTTCCATTGCACTCTTAAGCTCGGCTCCCTGGCCACGGGGCAAACAAAGTTTGTGGGGCTTATGTGGCTGTTCAAAGTTATTCACATAACACCACTCAGGTGCCTGTGCTTCACTCGTCGCCTTTTGTAACAACAATTGGTTTACAACTCCATGTTTACCTGTGCCCGCTGGCCCCAGCGCAAACAGGTTGTACCCGTCCCGCTTAATACCGATACCAAAATGAATGGCCTCTAATGCACGTGACTGACCGATAATTTCGCTGAGATCATCCAACTGATCAGTAGTGTCAAAATCAAATTGCTGCACATCACAGTATTGATATAGTTCGGAGGCTGAAAGCAGGTTCTTTGCTGTCATGATTTACTTCTTACGATAAATAGATGGGTTGTAATTATATTTTTAGTGTAGCTGCTACAAAGCAAAATGGCCCGACCTGAATATTCAGAGCCGAGCCATTTTATCAAACATCTGAATACAAGGCGTTTGACGTTAACCGTCAAAGTTATATCCAAATGCACTAATGAGTTTATCTTCTAACTCAATACGATCTGCCAGCACTTCGCCCAAATGCGACAAATCATCCTCCAACGATGTAAGTTGGGAGCAGTGATCGCCACAGTCGTATTTATCGTTGAAGTCTAGAATCTTGTTTGTCAGATCAAGAATCGACGGATAGATACTTTCAGCAACATCGTAAATTTCCTTACGACGTTCATTTTTCTCTGCGAAATACCGGTACAGCTGGAAATGTGCATTAGCCGCGTAATCCACCAGCGCCTGGCAAAACTCCTGTAGCATTGGTGCCGCATCAGCAGTGTTTGTTTCGTTAAACGGCTTCATGCCTGCCAGCTCGGTGAATAGCATCAACATTTCTGTTCGAGAAGCCACCAGCTTGTCGATCATGACGAGAGAACGACGACGTTCTTCGCGCGGTTTCTCTGTTGTTGCCACCATATGTCCTCCGTTAGATTCTGGTCTCTCCAGTTAATGATAATAACAGAGATTTCGAAGATGAAAACAGCTTAAAAATCATAAAATTGAAAAAAATAAAAACGGGGCCATGAAGCGGCCCCGTACGTCATCATAGGGAAAAATATTCCCTACTCCTCTAACTATCGGCTACTGCGCGTCATCTTTTAGAAGACCACGCCAGTAATAGGCTTTATTCACATCTTTGGGCAAACCAAACCATCCCTCTTCGTACCCCACAACCAGATAAACGCGTGCTGGAGAGTAACCACCTTCAGCTGCTTTGATATACCACTTAACAGCCTCCTTCTCGTTAAGCGCCATACCTAACCCACTGTGGTACATTAAGCCAAGATTAAACTGCGCTTGAGGATCGCCCTTTTCCGCCAGTTTTTTCCAGATTTCAACTGCCTGGTCAAAATTGCCTTTTTCTGCGGCATCAAAACTCTTTGTCATACTGGTATCTTCTGCCTGCGCGACAGAAACCGCACCCAATAAAGCAACCGCAGCAGCCACTGCGCGCCAACGAATTCCCGTAAGCATAAAAATCCTCCTCGCATCACAACTAAACGCTTCCTTATTTGTTTAGCTGCGATCCGGGAAAGAATCCGTGAAAAGAGTCACAAAAACTGTGACAACGATAGAAAATGCTATGCCCGCACAACCATCACTGCGCCAATCACAACCAGCACTAGCGAGAAAAAGCGCTTTAAATATATAACAGGCATACGATGGGCCAAACGCGCGCCCAGCGGCGCAAATATCAATGAGGTAACGCTAATACCGATAAATGCAGGCCAATAGAGATAGCCTAAAGCGGCATCTGGCAACTGCGGCGTATCAAGCCCCGTAGCCACATACCCCAGTCCGCCAAAGAGCGAGATAAAAAAACCACCTGCAGCTGAGGTGGCAACCGCGTGTGTCATCACATAGCCGCGCCATGCAAGATACGGCACGCTCATTGTCCCCCCTCCGATGCCCATAATGGAGGACAAGGAACCAATGATAGAGCCAGCGGTAAAATATTCAGCCGGACAACATTGGCTTGCAGAGGATTTAGGCGTCATAGAACCGAGAAACATATACAAGCCAACAGCGATTTCAAAAACACCAAACAAACGCTGCAGCGTCAGACTGCTAAACATATCGGCAACAAACGCACCAAACAACGCACCAACGATTAAGCCGGGCGCCAGCCATCGAACCACACTCCACTCGACCGCTCCTTTTTTCTGATGTGCAACAACAGCAGAAACAGAGGTGACAACAATCGTGGCAAGCGAAGTGCCAATAGCAAGATGCATTAAATTAGCTTCATGCAACCCTTGGGCTTGAAAGAGAAATGCAAGTACCGGCACAATAACAATCCCACCACCGATGCCTAGCAATCCACCGACTAGCCCGGCGAAACAGCCCAGAATCAAATATACGAGAATAAACTCCATACATCTCCGCTATGCAGGTAAAGCAAAAAAACAAACACGTTATGTTCGTCGTTTCCGGCCACGGTTTTGGTCACATGGCCATGTCAGCCCCGGTGATTAATCTAATCGCCCAAAAGCATCCTGACATTAAGTTAACGATTCGCACCAGCCTGCCTGAAGAGTTGGTTAAAAGTAAAGTAACCGTGCCATTTGAGCATCTCAATCAACCATGCGATTTTGGCTTGGTGATGAATAGTGCCTTTGATATTGATATAGAAACCAGCCTTGCCGAATACACCAAACTACACAGCCGTTGGCAACAAGCGATTGAGGAAGAACAAACACTACTAAAATCGCTGGATGTTGATTTGGTCGTTTCCAACATTGCATATCTACCGTTGATTGCAGCCAGGCAACAAGGTGTTCCCGGCATAGCCATGTGCTGTTTAAACTGGGCAGACATCTTTGATTTCTATTTCCAAGGATTGCCAAACACAGCAGAGATACACCAACAAATCGTCAACGCATACAAGTCAGCCAATCTCTTTATTCGCCCAGAACCCGCTATGCCAATGCCACTATTTAACACTACACCGGTGGGGCCATTAGCACTGCT
>JBNKYV010000054.1:0-3844 GCA_050301075.1 Gammaproteobacteria bacterium | reverse complement strand
ATATCTGCTTTGGCAGTGATGGCATCTGCATTTAGGTCGATTTTGTCTGCCTTAATGTCCGGTAGATGCGCGAAAGCATTTTGCCACTTCTCAACTACGCCGTGATGTTCGGGGGAAAACTTTTGCTCGATAAGCGACGGTAGAATCTCGGCAATGGGCTCTAGCGGAGTCTCTTTTAAAAGGGGGTATAACGAGTCGTAAGTGATCATTTGATGGCAAGAAGTGAAACAAAGTTAAAACACTGAAACCATTGTTGGCTATGGCTAAAACCAGCCTCTTGCAGGCGTGCACGATGTTGGGTCACTGTTTCTGGGATCAAAACGTTCTCCAGAGCGGTGCGCTTCTGGCTGATCTCCATTTCACTGTAGCCGTTGGCACGTTTGAATGAGAGATGTAATTCGTCCTGCAGCTGTTTTTCGATTTCATCTTCGAAGGAGATTTTTTCCGATAGCAGTAATATTCCACCGGGTAACATGCCCTGGCAGATAGTGCTCAGTAACGTCAGGCGATCTTCGGGTGGTAAAAACTGTAGTGTGAAATTAAGTACCACAACCGAGGCATTCTCAAAACGTTGTTGGCGGATATCACCTTGGATAACATCAACCGTAATCGGTGAGATATCTTCTGCGATGTTTTCACGGCACTGCTCTACCATCGCTTCAGAGTTGTCGATCGCAACGATATGGCAGTCGTGGTGCGGTACGCGATGACGCATAGAGAGCGTGGAGGCCCCCAGTGAGCAACCCAGATCATATAGATTGCTGCCGGGTTGGGCATATTGTTCAGCCAATAGGCCGATCAGTGGGATCAACGTGCCGTAACCGGGAACAGAGCGGCGGATCATATCTGGAAATACGCGAACAACCTTGTCGTTGAACTCAAAGTCAACGATCTTGTCTTGAGGCTTAGCGTAAATGGCGTCTTCTTGGTGCTTGGCCATAGTGTGAAATGACTAAAAATCGTGAAAATAGAAGCGCATATGATACACCATGACGAAGACCATTCTGTACTTTAAAAAACTGGCTACAATGAATGTATGAAGTTTATTGATAGCCACTGCCACATCGATTTTCCCGAGTTCGACCATGACCGCGATGCCGTGGTGAGTCATTGTGGGCGCTTGGGTGTGAGCAAGCTAATTGTCCCCGGGGTTGATGCGATCAATTGGCCGCGCGTGCTTAAGACGTGTAAAGAATATCCGGGCCTGTATCCTGCCTTGGGTTTGCACCCTGTTTTTATAAAAAATCATAAAAAACGGGATCTTGCGGTGTTGGAAACAACGCTTGCCGAGCGTGATGATATTGTCGCGGTGGGAGAGATCGGCCTGGATGCGCGCTTTCCCGAGGCAGAGTGGCCGGCGCAGCAAGTCTATTTTGAGGCCCAGATCGCTATTGCGCGTGAAGCAGGTTTGCCGATTATTCTGCATGTGGTGAAGACCCATGAGCAGGTGCTCCATGCGTTGAAGCATGCGCAGATTAAAGGCGGGGTGGTACATGCCTTCAGTGGCAGCCTTGAGCAGGCCAAGCGGTTTGTGAACCTGGGCTTTAAAATCGGTATTGGCGGCATGTTGAGCTATGAACATTCCAGCAAGCTGCGCGCCTTGGCTGCTCAATTGCCGTTGGATGCCCTGGTGCTGGAGACGGACGCTCCTGATATGAGTGGCGTGGTGTGCCAGGGGGAGCGCAACAGCCCCGTCTATTTGCCCGACTATTTCAGAGCCCTAGTGGGCGTGCGCGAAGAGTCTGCACATGAAATTGCAGAGGCATTAATCAACAATACGCAATCTGTCTTCAAACTGTAATTTAATAAGGTAGTGTGTATGTCCGGCTGTGGATGCGAGGTGCCAGCGGAGAGCGGCGACCAAAAGCGCGTGCTGGTTTGGTTGTTGTTGATCAATTTCACCATGTTTTTTGTTGAGATCCTGTTCGGCATCGTTGCTCAGTCGACGGCGTTGATAGCGGATTCGATTGATATGCTTGCAGATGCGGCAGTGTATGTCATTGCTCTATATGCAGTTGGGCGCTCCGCTTTAACCAAAGCGCGCGTGGCTCACTTGAGCGGTGTGCTGCAGGTGTTGATTGGCGTATCTGTGATGGGCGATGTTGTTCGCCGCGTGATGGAAGGTTATGAGCCGCAGTCTATGTTGATGTTTGTGATCGGCTTGCTTGCCTTGTCTGCCAACGTAGTGTGTTTGAAGCTGATATCCAAACATCGCGATGGCGAGGTGCATATGCGTGCCAGCTGGATATTTTCAAAGAATGATGTGATCGCCAATATCGGGGTGATTGTTGCGGCATTAATTGTGTATCTGACGGGGGCCTATTGGGCTGACTTGTTTATAGGCGTAGCCATAGCATTGTTAGTCATCAAGGGCGGTTTCAATATTATTCAGCAGGCGCGTAGGGAAAAACACAACGTCTGCCAAAACAACCAATAGGGATTTTGGATGTCTACCCGTACTCTGTTTTTAGATGAAGCGTTATATGCCTATATGCGTAACGTAACGTTGCGTGAACCAGCGTTGATGGTAAGGTTGCGCGAAGAGACCGCTCAATTAGAGATGGCTCGTATGCAGATAACACCCGAGCAGGGGCAGTTTATGACATTGATTACGCAACTCTGCGGCGCAAAAAATGCGATCGAGATAGGTACGTTTACCGGTTACAGTGCGTTATCGATTGCCAACGGCCTGTGTGATGGCGGTAAGTTGATTGCGTGCGATATCAGCGAAGAGTGGGCAAGTATCGCTAAAGATTATTGGTCACAGGCTGGTGTGGCAGATAAAATTGAGCTATGCCTGGCACCCGCTATTAAAACGCTTGATGCCTTGCTCACCGAAGGGCTGGAGGGTGAGTTTGATCTAGCGTTCATCGATGCAGATAAGCAGAACTATCAAAACTACTTTGAGCGCTGTTTGCAGTTGTTGCGCCCGGGTGGGCTGATTATGGTGGATAACGTCTTCTGGGGTGGTGGTGTTGCAGACGATGAAAATCAAAGCCCGGATACGATCGCGATTCGTAACTTTAATCAGCAGCTCGTCGACGATGGGCGTGTTGATATCAGTTTGGTGCCTATTGGTGATGGAATCACGTTGGCCAGAAAAAGATAAAAGACCTTTATATGTTGAAGTTTGAGATTTATCCCGTTACCCATTACCAACAAAACTGTTCACTGATCTGGTGTGAAGAGACGAATAAAGCCGCGTTGGTTGATCCTGGTGGTGAAATGCCGCGTTTGTTGCAAGCACTTGCAGATAACAGTGTGGTGTTGGAAAAGATTTTATTAACACATGGTCATTTTGATCATGTGAGTGCGGCGAGACAAATTGCAGACTCTGTTGGCGTGCCGGTTATTGGGCCGCAAAAAGAGGAGGCATTTTGGTTTGACGCATTACCTAAACAGGCAGAGATGTTTGGTTTTGGTCATGTTGATGCTTTTATGCCGGATCAATGGTTGGAAGAAGGGGATCGCGTTACCGTTGGCGAGGTTGAGTTATCGGTGTTGCATTGTCCTGGACACACGCCGGGGCATATTGTCTTCTTTGACGCGGAATCAAAATTGGCGTTTGTGGGAGATGTGTTGTTTAAAGGATCGATTGGTAGGACTGATTTTCCGAAAGGGGATTGCGACACCCTGATCAGCAGCATTAAAGATAAGTTGCTGCCACTGGGTGATGATGTGCAGTTTGTGCCGGGGCATGGCCCCATGTCCACGCTCGGTGAAGAGCGGGCGAACAATCCGTTTCTGAATGCGCGTGCTTAGTGCACAGTAAAGCGAATACGACCTTGCAATGGAAAGTTGTGAATGCCGCGTTGTTTGCGTACTTCACGCAAATAGAGTTTCC
>JBNKYV010000053.1:0-9671 GCA_050301075.1 Gammaproteobacteria bacterium | reverse complement strand
CTATCTAGAACTCACTACCGGCACAGGCGCACTCGTTCTGTTTGCCATGGTTCAATTCACCATGTTGACTGCCGCGATCATTAAAGGTACACAACTGACAAAACGTGCCTGGGCAGGCAGCGCACTAGCCTTTATCGGTATGATTTATCTGCTTTCGCCCGGCATTGCCATGCCTTCCTGGCAAGGGGGACTGTTGATGGCCTGCTCAGGCATTGCCTGGGGAATCTATTCACTACGGGGTGCCAAGGCCACAAACCCAGCCATCAACACCGCCTGGAACTTTATTGGCTGCGTACCGCTGGCACTGTTATCGCTTATTCCCTTCTGGTCTACGCTACACCTAACAAGTAAAGGCGTTCTGTTAAGTATTGCATCTGGTGCGCTGGCATCGGGCCTGGGTTACCTCATTTGGTATACGGTATTACCGCGCCTTAAAGCCAATGTGGCAGCCACAGTTCAACTCAGTGTTCCGCTGTTGGCCACCGTGGGTGGTGTTATCTTTATGTCTGAAGAGATCACCCTGCGCCTGACAATTGCCGCCATCGCCATTCTAGGGGGTATTCGCCTGGTTATCGCCAAGGCAACTTAATGCCCCTTGGAAGAAATAAACCCTAGCAGTCCCTAACCTTGCGTGACCTATAATTGACTACCGTGGTAATATTTTCTAACTAAATAACGTCTACGGTTTTATATGACTTATTGCCTTGCCATCGCCCTGGAAAAAGGGCTGATTTTTGCCAGCGACTCCCGCACAAATGCAGGCGTTGATAACATCAACACCTACTGCAAAATGCACACGTTTCAAAATAGTGAAGACCGCCTGCTTGTTTTGTTGAGCGCCGGCAATCTCGCCACGACTCAAGCTGTTGTCAGACGCTTGCAAATCGACTGCGAAAATCATGATTCAGAAGAGATCAATCTGTGTAACGCCACTCGCATTAGCGATGCTGCGGAATATGTGGGACGTGTGAGCCGTGAGATTCAGAACTACCAACAAAGCCTAGTGAATCAACAATCCGCCTTTGATGCAGGTGCTACTTTTATTCTGGGCGGGCAAATTCAAGACCAAGCCCCTGAAATTTATCTTATCTACCCTGAAGGCAATTTTATTACCGCTTCGCCAGAACATCCGTTTCTGCAAATTGGTGAAACAAAGTATGGAAAACCCATATTAGATCGTGTAGTTCGTAACAACATGCAACTAGAAGATGCCGCGCGCGCCGCGCTGGTTTCACTGGACTCAACCATACGCAGTAATCTCTCCGTGGCGCCGCCTATTGATCTGCTGATTTATGAAAAAAATAGTTTTTGTAGCAAAAGCCGCATGAACCTTAAACACAACCACCCTTATCTGGCGAGTTTAAGAAAACAGTGGAGCGAAGGACTACGCCGTGTATTTAATGATCTACCGCGCTTTGATTGGGAACAGGACTAAGGGGCGTTAAAAAAACTTAACCCCGCCCCTTCACTACTTTGTGTACAAACTCTAGCTTTGCCTCTGTTTGGGGGCGAATCACAAAGGGATAAAAATCATTTTGCCCCATGCTGCGACTAATGCTGTTCATGGCAACGGTCAGGCGCTGCCAATCCTCGATCAATTCTGCAAAGGCGACATCCGAACTATATGAGTTGTAACCGTCAATAGATGGCCTTTCATCAACACTTAGCTTACCCACCAAAGCAAAGTCATGCGCAGTTTCCAATGTATCGACCATGTGTAGGTAATGTGCCCAGGTCTCCGCCCAATCTTCCCAAGGATGACAAACCGCATAGGCTGAGATGTAGGCATCCTGCCAATCTTTCTTGCCACCGTCCACATAGTACTCGCTTAAAGCCTCATCATAATCTCGCTGTTCATCCCCAAACAAATCTCTAAATGGCTGCAACCAAGAAGAGTTTTGGATTAAACGCTCCCAATAATAATGACCACTCTCATGCCTAAAGTGGCCTAACAACGTGCGATAAGGCTCATCCATATCAAGACGCATCTGCTCGCGCACCGCATCATTCGCCTCGGCAATATTAATAGTGATCAAGCCTTGTGCATGTCCCGTTACCACCTTGCCATTTTCACGGAACACCGGAGCATCTTCCAGAAAATCAAAAGCCAAACCCGATTGCGGATCTTGATCACGGCCAACCACTGGAAGTTTTAACGCAAACAGACTGTACATCAAACGCCGCTTGCCTTGTTCCAGGCGATACCAGTAGAAACGATTATTAGGGCGTGACAGATTGGGAATGGTGCGATTTAGCCGACATGCAGGACAATACTCATGCGGATCATCCGTTGGCAGCATCCAGTTACACACGGCCTCTTCTGAGTAATTACGGCACTGCTTATACTCAACACCATTTGGAGCTAACCAGACACCATTTTTTTCTGATGTGATAGGCACCAGCTGAGTCAACTCAGGCAGATACCCTAACTTCACCCCGCAGTGTTGGCATTCACTGTTTTCGAAAAAAATTAGATTGTCACATTGGCAACGAAATGTTTTCATGAGTCGACGTTATACACTATTCATATCTAAAATAGGTATCGGTCAATGACTCATGAATCTGATTTATTCCTACCTGAAACTCATCAATAAATTTATGCAATCCGCTACGCTTAATACGTTTAACATTTAACTCCGACAACTCTTTTGCCAGTTTATTTAAACATTTGCGTGGCCCCCTTGGATTAGGAATCGTTGAAAAACAGTCACCAATGGTCTGCAATGCATGCCCCATGGAACGCGGAAAATCTTTTTCGTTTAGCAGATAGTCCAACACATCTGGCCCATTTACGCCCATATAACCCTGCTGGCGATAGGCCTGAAATGCATTCAACGATTTCAGCACACTAATCCAACGCACGGTTGCAAAAGCAGGATTAAAATCCTCTTCATCGGAAAGCAGATTCGCTGCGGCCACATCTATGATGCGACTACTCATATCTGCCCTTTCCACATTACGGCCGATACGCAAAAACTGATATGCCGCATCGTGTGGCAAGGTACCCATGGTAATGCCTGTCATGGTCTGGCAACGACGAATTAAACCCCGTATAAAATCATTACGCTTACGACGCCCCAGTGATGACTTGGCTCGCTCGCCCGTGTAGTGATAAAGCTCATTAGCCTGCTCCCACACTTCATTCGGTACAATATCCCGTGTGACACGCGCATTCTCCCGCGCTGCATTTATACATGCTGCAATAGAGCTGGGGTTACGTTCATCACAGATCAGAAACTTAACCACAGAGCGTTCATCAATTTTGTCGCCGTAAATATCTTTATATAGCGCCTCTGCACCAATCACTGTAATGAGTTCATGCCAGCCCACTTCTACTTCACGTGGCATATCAAGCAAGAGGTTGCTCATGCTATCAATCAGGCGCGCGGTATCTTCAGCGCGCTCTAGATAACGCGCCATCCAATATACGTTTTCAGCTACACGTGACAGCATCTTACTTGCCCCCCATATCGATCACCCAGGTATCTTTGCTACCGCCACCCTGCGAGGAGTTAACTACCAACGATCCCTCTGGTAATGCAACACGACTTAGTCCTCCCGTTGTTGCATACAAGGACTTTCCTTGCAGGGTAAAGGGACGCAGATCTACATGCCGAGGCGCAGCATCATGGTCGATCAATGTTGGAACTGTTGAAATGCTGAGTGTCGGCTGGGCAATATAGTTGCGAGGATCATTTTTGATTAAGCGCTCAAACTGCTTTAGCTCTTTTTTGGTCGCTTTAGGGCCAACCAACAAACCATACCCGCCAGATTCGTTAGCCGGTTTAACGACCAGCTCGTTAAGATTATCCAACACGTAAGCGCGGTCTTCATCACGCATACACAAATAGGTGGGCACATTGGGAATAATGGGATCTTCGTCCAGATAATAACGGATGATGTCAGGCACAAAGGCGTAAACCACTTTATCATCGGCCACACCCGCACCCGGTGCGTTGGCAATGGCAACATTGCCCGCACGCCAGGCGCGCATTAATCCAGGCACACCCAGCGTAGAATCTTTACGAAACACTTCCGGGTCAAGAAAATCGTCATCCACTCGGCGGTATATCACATCCACCCGTTTCAGACCGTAGATTGTGCGCATGTAGACACAATCATCGCTATCTACAAACAGGTCGCTGCCTTGCACCAGCTCAGCCCCCATCTGCTGCGCTAAATAACTGTGCTCGAAATACGCCGAGTTATAAATACCGGGCGTCAGTACTACCACCTCAGGGACTTTATCTTTGCGCGGTGACAGTGAGGCCAACATATCGTGTAACTGCGTGGTGTAATCATCCACCGGCAGAATATCTATGTCTTTAAACAGTTCGGGGAAGACGCGTTTCATAACATGACGATTTTCCAGCATGTATGAAACACCAGAGGGAACCCTAAGATTATCCTCTAATACATATTGAGTGCCATCGCCATCTCGCACCAAATCGGTGCCACAGATGTGTGCCCAAACACCAAAAGGGGGCTTGATACCAACACACTGCTGACGAAAATTTCGTGCCCCGGCTAATACTTCTTTGGGGAAAACGTTGTCTTTGACGATCTGTTGCTTGTTGTAGAGATCATCAATAAACATGTTAAGTGCAGTCAAACGCTGCTTGAGGCCAGCCTCAGTACGCTGCCACTCTTTTAGCGTAATCACACGGGGAATCAGGTCCAAAGGCCAGGAGCGGTCTATATTGCTGCCTTCGCTGTATACGGTAAAGGATATACCCAGGCCTTTTATTGCCAGATCTACAGCCTGTTTAAGCTCAGTGATCTCTTCGTCTTTGAGTTTAGAGAAGTAACGACACACCGCCGCAGAAGCACGGCGAGGATTACCTTTATCAGAAATCAGTTCGTCGAATGTGTTACCCGGATAATGGTTCTTGTAATTAATTGCCACAGCTTGCCCCAATCATTCATCGTTGAATGTATTAATGAGTAATCTGTTGCAATCAATGGGCCAGTTTTAAAAACGCCTAAGGATTCTTTATATATCCAGGCACCACGCCTCATACCCACCATCCATGCTGTAGACCTCTTCAAAGCCGAAATCGACAAACATCTGCGCCATATCCTGGCTGGCGTTGCCGTGATAACAGTAGATAAGAACCGGCTGATTCATATCATTCGCTTTGCGAAAGGCACGAAAGTTTGAGGTCGTCACATGCTGTGCATTGGGTAACGCACCGGCATTAAACGCATTCTCATCACGCACATCCACAACCAGCGGCTCTTTCTCTTCAAACAACTGCTTGGTGTCTGCTACCGAAATACGTACAAAATCGGCCATTAGTGCGTTTCCAGCGGTGCCTGAGTGATCTCATCTGGCCATACGCCTACGGGTGGGCCAAGCACTTCATGGTCGTTTTCAAAACGCACCAGATATAACAACTCATCCGGGAACTCTTCAAAATGCCCTTCGTTAATTACTACGCCACGCGCGCCTTCTTTCGCGATCAGCTCATTATCTGGCATCTCTGGCAGGCTGCCATCGTTATAGATAGCTTTGGTGGAGTAAACAATATCACCCGATTGATAGTTTTCGTTCATCTTTATGCCCTCAGCTTTTCTTTGTTTAAAGTTGCAACCAGTGCACTGTCCATAGTGCCGATATGTAGCGTAAACCACTGCGGCAGGTTATCCGTCACGTACGCTTTAGCCATTTGAGTGCGCCCGCGATCGATCTGACGCTTGAACTGATTCATCTCGCCCAATATTCGCCGGTGCTCGCCTTTATGTTCAGCACTTGCAGAAAACTGGCAGCTATCCATCAGCACCTCTTCTTCGAAGAAGTGTTTAATCAAATGCTCGTTAATCTCATTAAACAGGGATTTAAATTGTTCACCCTCGGCGCTGCCCGCCTGACTAACCAATTCGAGAAAGGCATGATGACTTTCGTCAATAGACTCATACCCCAACAAAAACTCATCCAACCACTTCAACACTAATCAGCTCCCATTCGAATCAATGCCACGGCCTGAGACTTGCACTCATCTAAAACGTTCTTATCCAACTTCTTTAACCAGCGTTTGGGTATTGACTCTTCGCCGTAGTAAGCACCAGCAATCATTCCCAGAATAGCACCCGTGGTATCTGAATCACCGCCTCGGTTTACTACATCAATCATTGCTGCTTCAAAGCTACCCTGTGCATACAAGGCTTGAAAAACAGCTTTCATGGTATCGACAATGTAACCGGTTGGGTTTTCAACGCGCCCGCTTTCAAATTTAAATTTTGGATAGCGGGAAATCAGTTTTTCTATCACGGTTTCCCGCTGCGTTATCAAGCTTTGATAGGTAAAGGACGCGTGAATCATGGCAATCACGCACTCTGTTGCAGCATCTGAAACAGGATTGTTGTGCGTAACATGCGCTTGGGCAGCGTTACCCGTTATCGGGTCGATCAAGCCATTAAAGCTACATAGCGCTACCGGCAAACAACGCATACACGCTCCATTACCGGCATCGTGTTCACTAACAGGGGAAACTGGATTACCTGTTTGGCGAAAGTTGACAATACCGCGCCGCACCGTATTTCCAATATCCACGGGTTTGCCACGCATCCAGTCATCAAAAGCACTCGCAGCGGCAACCGCATCGACCTTTTTGTGTTGCAAAATTGAACGGCCTAGTGCCAACGCCATCGTTGTGTCATCCGTAACCTGGCCAGGTTTTAGATGCAACCAGCCACCGCCAATAATTTCATGATGAATGCCATGAGTGGCTTGAATCTCTTTAGGCATCATGAACTCTACAGTCGCGCCCAGAGCATCACCTACCGCCATACCGAGATAGGCGCCCACCGCTCGGCTTTGCAGTGATAAAGGTACATTTTGAATTTTATTCTTCAGGGCCAAAACAGACATTGTAATCACTACATACATCACACGAAGGCGAGCGACATACGTACACGCCCTGTTTGTCACACAACTGCTTGTAAAGAAACTTTTTCCATTTCATGTCGCGATCATTGCGGTCAGCCAAAGCAGGAAAGTTGTATTGCAACATTTCACTTAGCTCTCTGCGTGACCACAATCCCAGGTCCTGCCAGAGATGGTCCATCCCCATGCAAGCAGCAGCCACAATCTCCGCGATCCAGAGTTCATTATCATCCCGCCCTACTCGCTCATCTGTCATCAACGCGATGAGATCATCACGTTCCGGGAGACGATCAAAATCCATCTCCTCTTTTGGCGCGAGCGGTTGAATATCAACACCGGGAAAGTTAAATGCTAAAAATCTGACAAACGTTTTGTTACTTAATCCTAAACGTGCAGGCAGGCAGCCATCACCCACTACCCAACTAGCAATCATGCTGGCGATGAAGTGGCTGTTATGACCACCATCACCCACGGCCATCAATCTGGCATAGGTCGTATCACGCACTGCAAACTTCTCAAGTTCATCGATTGTGTTGGACACTTCAAATGTTTTATGAAAATCATTTTTTAATGCAGTACTAAAAGCCATGATGAGATTTCCTTATAAAGGTATTAGGGCGTCTCTTTGCACGCCGACTCACTGTGACTACGCGGGCAAGATTCCAAATCGGGGTTACCTTCAACCGGTGCCAATCCTATTCGCTCCTGCATCAAATCAGCATCAAACCCGACGTAAAACTCGCCTTCAATTTCCATTAAGGGGCGGCGAATCAACAAAGGCTCTTTACACATCATGGCCAACGCTGTCTCTTTATCGATGGAACCTGGATCAATCTCACCCGACTTCACTTTAGGGTTACTACGATTAAAACAGTTGCTAATCTCTTCATTAGCAAAAAATTGGGCTAGCACATCCGGTGTCCACAAATGCTCTAACAGATTATTTGCGATGACGTGATGCCCGGCCTTCTTAAGCAACTGTTTTTGCCGGGTGTTATTGATACAGCCCGGCTTTTCGTAAAAGACAACATCAACCATTGATCAAGCTTTCTTATTCCGGAAAATGGATCTTGCGCACGTGCATCACCATCAAGGTGTGTTCAGCATGTGATGCAACGTGCGCAGGTTCCATTGGTTGCAAACTTTCAGTTTCAGGTGTGCGCATGACGGGTCTCTTCCATGCCAGGACAATCAGGCCAAGCGTAGCAATCATTGCCAACAGCCAAATAAATTGGTTAAACATATGCATTGAATTACCCATGTCACACCTTCCTCTGCTTAAAAAGCATTGTTGAACTACAAAACCTGTTAACGAGCTTGAATCTCCGCCATTGCCGCTTCCATTCGCTCAGGTGGAATTCCCGTCAATGAACCCGGCGGGTTAATTGCCTCACCAAACGAACTCAGAATTGCACCCTCAATCGGGCAGATCGTCGCGCACTGAGGATCGGCAAAATCCCCCTCACACTCTGTGCACTTCTTAGCGTCGATCATGAAATGCGGCTTTGCTTCGTAAATTGCATTGCTGGGGCACAAAGGCTCGCACGCCCAGCAATTCACACAGCTATCAATAATTTCTAATGCCATCTGCTGGTCCTCCTAAGCTGATGCTTTTTGACTTTCGTCCAACTCATCCAACTTACCATCTGCAATCAGCGTTTTGTAATACGCCATACATGCTTCATCGATTGGCTCCATTGGGTAGTCGTTGTTTGGCATGATGCCCGCCTCTTCCAGCTGCGCCCAAGGCTCGTAGCCCACTTTGGAACACAACACAACCTCACACCCTTCCAGGCTCTTGATTGTGCGTTGCAGAACAGTTTCACCATCACCGCAGGTGGTGTCGCCTTCACAGTATTGATCTGCTTTACGATGAGAGATGAAACGAACACCATCAGTTGACGCTTCATACACCAGGAACTCACGTGCGTGACCAAAATGCTGGTTGATGACACCGCCACCGCTAGTGGCAACCGCCATCAATACAGGGCGATATGTCTTCTCGGTATCGAGCTGAATAACCTCTGGCTTCTTGGCTGCCTCTTTAGCTGCCAGCTCTTCTGCGATGCCTTCGTGTACCGCTTTGCGCACTTCCATCGCAGCGGCGTAATCGATATCCATGTTCTCGATTTTGTCCATGGTGAACTCTTCACCACGGTCTTCACCCAACAGACTAACCGCATCGGCACGACACTGACGGCAATGGCGCATCATGTTCATATCACCTGCACACGCGTCTTGCAGATCCTGCAACTCTTTCGAGCTAGGTGAACGCTGCCCCATCACACCGTAAAATGTGCCATGCTCAGCTTCAGCAATCAGCGGCATTACGTTATGCAAGAAAGCACCTTTGGACTTAACGATTTTACTCACCTCTTTGAGGTGCTCATCGTTCACACCGGGAATCAACACAGAGTTAACTTTGACCAGAATGCCTTTCTCAATCAGCATATCCAGGCCTTTCTGTTGTTGCTCAATCAGAATCTTCGCGCCTTTCTTGCCACGAATACGACGATTCTCCCAAAACACCCACGGGTAGATTTTTGCGCCAATCTCGGGATCAACCGTATTGATCGTAATGGTGACGTGATCAATGTTATGCTTGGCTAACTCTTCAACGGACTCTGGCAACGCCAAACCGTTCGTCGAAACACACAGTTTGATGTCTGGCGCTTTTTCAGAAAGCTGACGGAAAGTCTCAAAGGTACGCTCAGGGTTAGCCAACGGATCGCCGGGGCCTGCAATACCTAAAACCGTCATTTGTGGAATATTGGCTGCAACCGCC
>JBNKYV010000052.1:0-7826 GCA_050301075.1 Gammaproteobacteria bacterium | reverse complement strand
ATTAGCCATAACCCATTTATGGGTACCCTTAATATTTAGCTCTATCAACTTATTGTGTACATCTTCTCCGGCTTTCACCCGTTGTATGATATAGGCGTAATCTTCTTTGTGCGCGTAAAACTCTTTTGGATTTACTTCACCAACCAGTGAAGGATCAATCTGCGTAACGTCCATATAACTCTTATTAGCAAACGCAAGTTCCCTCCCCCCTTTACGTGCAATGCCAACGGCTACAGGACTTGTTTCCAGCATGGTTTGAAAACGTTCTCGCTCGGCAGAGAGATCTTCATACGCCTGCTTACGCATTTTAGCCATCTGGTTGAACACATCCCCTAAAATAGCCAGTTCGTCGTTACCATTCACCTCCACTCGTGCATCAAGATCTCCCACGGCAAACTGGCGCGATGCCTTGGCCAAATCCAGCACCTTACGTGTCACCAACAGATGCAGGAGTATTGCCACTAATGCAGAGACAATTCCGATAAATCCACCAACATATAATGCCTGTAATAAAGCCTGATGCCTTGCCTCTGCAATCGAGGTAGAAAGGTCATACTCAACAAACAATACGCCAACTCTATTTTCTATTCCTGTTGTTAGCTGTAACGTAACGGGAAAGTAGCCATACAAGATTGTGTGCTGTTCGTTAAATGCCAGGTGATTGAGCATATTCTTTTTGGTGCTCCAGGCGATAGCTCGATCAAACCCCGGGATAACACTCACACTGCTACCTTCCCATACATATCGATTGGCAAGGTAGACCATATCTTGCTCATCAACGAGCACCAGCGTATTAACACCGGGCTGCAGGGCAGAGACTGATAGGCTTAAACGTGCATCTTCGACGTCATTGTTCGCCAACAGGGTATCCAGCATATTCTCCAGTTGGGTAATGTTAGAGGTAGCATTTTTAAGTACCTGGGATTCGATGTCCGAGATCGCAGCTTTTTGTTGCCAAACAAACAACACGGCACTGCTCGTTAGCGCCGACAGGACTAAAACAAAAGATATGATGAAAGAAATACGTGACTTCATTATGACAAGCAGTTCTGGAATCCAGGATCTATCGCGCTTTTAATGTCCACCCGCTTACTTATCATTTTTTCCTGCAACATGATCTCTTCGAGATGCATGGAGATCCGAATCAACTCAGGCATGGCTCCACCCAAGAGCTTTTTGTTTTCAGAACGATCTGGGAAAAACATACCTTTCATCGAAACCAGGAACTCTTCTGGCTTCATTTTTAGCCGTTGCGCCATCCGAGATGCCGCGTCCTTAGGATGTTCTTCCATGTAGTCCAACGCTCTATACCACTCGTTTACAAATGCGCATAACTCTTCGCGGCGACTCAAATAGGTATCTTCACGCACTAGCAATAGATCAAAAACTTCATTGGGTATTTTGCTGCTGTCAAAGATCACATGTGCTCCCGCCTCCTGAAGACGGGTTTTGTACGGTTCAAATGTAATAACCACGTCTGTTTTGTTTGCCACATAGGCTTTCTCATGCTTATCTTCCGGTAGCGTAATTACCTCCACATCCTCACGCTGCAGACCTGCGGCATCCAACAGGCGGGCCAGCATGTATACCCCCAGCGGAATATTCATAATGGTGATGCGCTTACCTTTTATATCTGCCAGCGTTTTAATTTCAGGGCGCGCCAACACCGCATCACCACCATTGGAGATATCCATAACGGTTAACACCCTCACATTACGCCCCTGAGATAGCAGTGTGAGAGTTTCGTCCAACGTAAGAGTGGCAATATCTGCCGATCCGTTGCTGAATGCTTCTAAGGTTGTGTTGGAAGTAGGAAGTTCGATCAACCTGACAGCGTTATCGTCGAAATACCCCAAGTCTCTGGCTAAATGAAGCGGCTCGTAACCTGGCCAGGGGCTGCTTACAATACGAAAAGGTTCGGCGGGCGGCTTAGTACACGCGGTAACACTGAACAAGATTGCAATAGCCATCAAAGGCACAACTGCAACCAAGAGGGAGCGTTCGAACAGGCCTTTTAAAAGACCCAATACTGAGGAAGAAAGAGCTAGTGTCACTGTACACCGCATACTGCATGACTAGGATATCTATTTAATCGGTTTCTCAGCTTTTTTTATTAATAATAAATAGTTATGTTCTCCCCTATATTGCCCATTTTTATATAATTTGCTTATATAAAGAACAAGGCGTTATATAACTAACTGTTTTTACAGGGTTTTGTGACACGCTTCACATTTAAAAATATTCATTTTGAGTACCAAACAAACAAATGACTAACTTCCGCAATTTTGACTGAACAGAACGCTGTACAATGCAAAGCATGCAAAACATGAATGAAAACAACGCCTTTAAACGCGACATCTTTAGCGTGTCACGGTTGGTCCGTGAAGCACGCGCAGTGCTTGAAGGCAGCTTTCCGCTGATATGGCTGGAAGGCGAAATTTCAAACTACTCACGCCCCTCTTCAGGACACATGTACCTAACCCTGAAAGATGAAGCTGCCCAGGTGCGCTGCGCCATGTTTCGCGGCAAAAATATGCTGCTGCGCTTTAAGCCCGAAAACGGCATGCATGTACTGGTCAGGGCCAGAATCAGCCTTTACGAAGCCCGTGGTGATTTTCAAATCATCATTGAGCACATGGAAGAGGCAGGGCTTGGCGCATTACAACGTCAATTTGAAGAGCTGAAGGCTCGCTTGGGGAAAGAGGGACTATTCGATACCACCCACAAAAAGACATTGCCGAAACTACCCAGGCAGATCGGCGTTATCACCTCCCCTACGGGTGCTGCCATACGGGATATCATTAGCGTATTAAAACGTCGCTTCCCGTCTATTCCATTGCTGGTCTACCCCACTGCTGTGCAGGGTGAAAATGCCGGTAAAGAGATTGCAGCAGCCGTTGAACTAGCCAACCAACGCAACGAATGTGATGTGTTACTGGTCGCCCGTGGCGGTGGTTCGCTGGAAGATCTATGGGCGTTTAATGAAGAAGTGGTCGCGCGGGCAATACACAAAAGCCAGATCCCCATTGTTTCCGGTGTCGGTCATGAAGTTGATTTCACCATTGCCGATTTTGTAGCAGACCAGCGTGCCCCCACCCCTTCTGCTGCCGCTGAATTAATTACGCCGGATAGAGAAGAACTCGCACAACAAGTCGCACAACGCTATCAGCGCCTGCTAAACCGCATCAACACCGAACTCAAACAAACGAAGCAGGAGTTCACGTGGTTAAACAGCCGCCTGATGCAACAACATCCAGGCACCCAGCTACAAAACAAAGCTCAACGCCTTGATGAATTGGAACTACGCTTGAATAAAGCAATTACAAGGCAATTGGAGCATAAAAAGAATGCTCTCAAACATAGCAGCAACACACTAAAAGCCCATTCGCCACTTAACCGATTGAAACAGCTAGAAACACGCTTTCTATTTTTAAAACAGCGCTTGATCACTACCCAGCAACAACAGATTAACCATAAGAAGAACAAACTGGCTGTCACCAGTCGTGCACTCAACACCATGAGTCCTCTAGCGACGCTGGATAGGGGCTATGCCATCGTGCAAAAACTTAAGGACGAATCCGTGGTCACAAGTATTAAAGGTGTTGAGCCGGGCGAAAAAGTCAAAACCCGATTAGGCGAAGGCACATTACTTTGCACAGTCGACCAAACAATTAGCGATTAGAACACATGTCTTTTTATAAATATTTATTACTCACGATTTCTCTTACGATTAGCGCTAATAGCCATGCACTAACACTCCCTGAACAGGAGGCTGTGCCCGGTGGCGTAGTGGTAATTCCCCTCCCCGACAAAGAGAAGCCTGAAGTACGCTATAACAACAAACCGGTTTTAGTGGCAAACCAGAATCAACAATGGCATGCAGTGATAGGCATTCCGCTCTCGGCCAAGGCGGGAAAACAGAAAATCACGGTAACGGGGGATAATGGAAACAAAGCGACCCATACGTTCAACATCTCTGATAAAGAATATGAAACGCAACACCTGACCATCACCAACAAGCGCAAGGTCAATCCTTATGCTGACGATATGCCGCGCATTAACCGCGAAAAGCAGCAGTCCAACGAAGCGCTTGCTCAATGGAGCACGCAGTTACTTGCCCAGTCGCTACAATTCATCTCACCTGTTGAAGGCCGTTACAGTAGCTCTTTTGGATTAAGAAGATACTTTAACGAACAACCGCGCAAACCACACAGTGGCCTGGACATTGCAGCACCTACCGGAACACCGATCAAAGCCCCCGCTGACGGTAAAGTCATACTGACTGGCGATATGTTCTTTAATGGTAACTCTGTCTTTCTGGATCATGGCCAGGGCCTGATTACAATGTACATGCACATGAACAGCATAGAGGTAAAAGAGGGACAAACGGTTAAGCAAGGAGAGCTGATTGGTACAGTCGGTGAAACCGGCCGTGTCACCGGCCCCCATTTACACTGGGGAATAAGCCTGAATAATGCCAGAGTCAATCCATTGTTGTTTTTACCTAAACAGAACACAGCGGAGTAAACATGATTTTTCGCACGAGCATATTAGCGCTAACACTACTATTCAGCGGCTGCGCCCATTTTGCCAACACGCACGCAGACTCAACCGTTAATCATGTTGTACTTATTTGGCTGAAAGATTCAGGCAACGAAGAACAACGCCAAAAGGTCATTACCGCCAGCAACACACTGGCAGATATACCCGGCCTTGAGGCAATACAGATCGGTAGTTCAATTCCCAGCGATCGCAAAATTGTAGATGATAGCTTTGACGTGGGGGTGTATATGCAGTTTAAGGATGAAGCGACAATGAATCGCTATATTTCAAACCCTCAGCATATCAACGTAGTGAAAACACATGTTATGCCATTGGCTGACAAAATTGTTATTTACGACTTTTAATCTGTTCTCATCTAATTCTGGATTCTAACCGGCCCTGTAAAGAGGGCCCCACCTAGGGGCCTACATCTTTCGTTTTACATAAATATGATTCCGACTCACTCTATAAAGAGTCACATAGATCAATAGCAGCAGATACATTGGGTTAAACGCACCGCCACCGCTACCACCACCCGTTGAAGGTGTGATTGTGTTGCTGTTCGTTGCAAGACTGGCAACCTTACCTGGATCTTCGACCACATAGTTGGCCACGCCATCGGTATCATTCGGGCCACCGTCTTCAATCCCTAGTTGCAAGCAGTAGTGCCCTTCTGTCATTCCAGCGGTATAGACAGCATCACCTGGAGGAGGACATTTACCCGGACTACCTGCAGCTGAAGAGATTGTATTGTTCGCATCAACCACGAAGTCATACCACCCAGTATCCTTGTCGTACTTACGATAGACAGGCTCAGCAGGAATCGGCTGCAACAGAGGAATAACGACTTGTACCGTTTGACCCAGCTCACCCAGATCTGCCACTTCGAAATCAAAGTATCCCACGACATTACCCACAGCATCGTCACCATTAATAACGCTACCGCCTTCGTTGTTGCCGTAGTTAACGATATCATCTGCTGTGACCTCTGCTCCATCAGCACCGGCTGCAAATGCAACATCACCCAAACGAAGCGTTAATCCGGCATCCGACTGCATGATGTAGCTATCTGCATCCGGTGATGTACTGACAATCTGTAGTTCGTTCGAGGCTAAAGTGCTTGAATCCATATAGTCAGGAATACCATCGTTATCACTATCATTTGCAGATTCAAGATCATCGGTCACGCCATCACCATCACTATCAACAGCCGACAGGCTAGGTGCACTGCTCACAACCTCTAGCAGCATTTCAACTGTGGTTGTCAGCGAGCCGCTATCCGTCACAGTCAGTGACATGTTATAGAATCCTGGTGTCAAACCAGATGGATCGAATGTAAAGCCAGCATCGGCAGTATTACCATCAATGTCTGTCAACGCATTGTTAGTAGCAGACCAGTTATATGAGTGAGTATCCAACACGTTTGGATCATTCACAGTAGAAGTGACGACAACGTTGCCACTACCGGTTACAACCAGGCGCGTATCGGTACCACCTTGAGCGGCACTGAGTTTCACGATCGGCGCTACATTGGTTTCTGCCAATGTTACGGTATGAGTCGAACGACCACCGGCTACTGCATTAGTCGGTGAACCCATGGTAAAGACCACCGTCTCGTCTGCATCTGCACCATCGGCAGAAACAGTATTAAACGAATAGGTACCAGAGAGGTTCGGCGAATTGATAACAATTGAACCATCAACAGCGTTATGATCACTCACAGGTGTCGCTGTACCACCCACAGTAAATGGAATGGTCACTGGGTAAACAATATCATCCGTTTGCAACAGATAAACAGTCACCGTCACGGAGTCACCCTCTTCCACAACCTGGTTCACAGCGAAGTTAGCAATCGGAATCAATGGCGACTCGTCGTCCAGAATATTGATGGTCGCTTTATGCGGCTGGTCAAGCACGTAACTGGCATTTGCATCGAGCGTCATGATCACGGTCTCGAGACCTTCAGTTGCGCCATCATTTGTCGGTATCACCGTCACGGAAGCTTTTGACTGCCCCGCACCGATCACAACACTACCCGACAAGCTAGTGTAGTCAGTACCATTGATCGCGCTACCGCTCATAGTGTAGTAGAGCGTCAGCGAAGAAACAGTTGAGCCGTCGCGATATACAACAAAGTTACTGCTCACACCATTTTCTGGCAGATTAGATTTAACAGCCGTAACGGAAACATTTGGTATTGCATCATCATCCAGATTGGTTGCCGTTACATTAGCTGGATCCATGCCACTGTAGTTGCTATCGCTGCTGGACGCAGCATTAGTAATAATAGTGAAGCCTTGGTCAGTATCTACAGTCGCATCATCCTGCCCCACGGCTGTAATCGTTCTCGCCACGTTCCAGTTAGCCGACGTAAATGTCACCGAAGCAGGGGTTACCTTGCCTTCCGTTGTATCGTTTGTGCTAAAGCTCAACGTTACATTCGCTGTTGGTTCGCTGTTCAATACAACGGTGAAGGTATCGGTACCACCGGCCTCTGTTGTGACCAAGCCAGAAGTAGGATTGACTGTAATGCCGGCAGTATCGTTATCGGTAATGGTCACAGAACCACTATATGTTCCACCTATCAAATAGCTGCTATGCGCGGTTACGGTAAGGGTTGCCGTTTCACTGTTTTCATCTATCGCATCATCGATAGGTGTCACATTCAGCGTTACATTATTTTGACCTGCACCAATCACCGCACTACTACCCAATGAGGTGTAGTCACTACCGGATGTCGCTGTACCAGACATGTTGTAGTACACCGTGAGTGCTGTGTCATAAGGAGCGGTACGGCTGATGGTTATCACACCTTGATCTGGGCCGATCTCTGAGGCTGCGCCATCGGTGACACTCACACTGATAGTGGAATCCCTATCAACAATAGTCATATCTGCGGTATTAGGTGTGCCAACGGTATAGCTGGCATGGCTATCGATAGTAATAGTAGCCGTCTCATCACTTTCATCCACAAGATCTTTTATAGCAGAGACCGTTACTGCAGCACTGGTGCTACCAGATGGAATAGTGATCGAACTAGCAGTACCAGAGTAATCCGTACCTGCTGTCGCACTACCGCTCATTGTGTAATAAACCGTTAAAGCAGTATCAATCGGGTCGGTTCTAAAGACGGTAAACGAGCCTGTATCCAATCCCTCTGAGGCGCTGCCATCTGATGCAACCACAGTAATGGTCGTTTCGTCATCCCTATTAGTCATAGCAATAGGTGAAACTGACATTCCATCGTATCCAGCATCAGGACTCGTCACAGTCGCAACAATGTT
>JBNKYV010000051.1:0-7150 GCA_050301075.1 Gammaproteobacteria bacterium | reverse complement strand
TTTCAAGATATCCAACGCCTCTTTGCCATTGTTCGCAACCGTGCATTCAACACCAATCTGCTCTAACGTACGCTTAACTTGATTACGCGCTACGCTAGAATCATCAGCCACCAGAACATGTTGCTGACGAATCTTATCCTCTACACCAGAAGTCACGTTGTCAGAAACCTCGGTAGAGGCCTCTGTTACTTCTGCCAACACTTTTTCGACATCAACAATCTCGACGATGTCGTTATCCATTTGAGTAACAGCCGTAAGATAGCTCTCTTTCCCTGAGCCCTTAGGCGGCGGCATGATATCAGCCCAATTAAGATTGGTAATACGCTCAACGCCTCCCACCAAAAAACCCTGGATCGAACGGTTATATTCCGTCACGATCATAAAACAA
The DNA here is from genome assembly GCA_050301075.1 of Gammaproteobacteria bacterium. GTDB lineage: Bacteria > Pseudomonadota > Gammaproteobacteria > Tenderiales > Tenderiaceae > JBNKYV01. The sequence goes on along the minus strand of JBNKYV010000051.1, from coordinate 6,762 downwards.
CTTGATGGATCCTCCATGCGCGGTCCACCAATTGCCATGCTTAAGTCAATAACCGGCAGAGTCTTGCCGCGCATCGTGGCAACGCCACGCACAACCGAGTGTGAATGAGGAATCTGAGTAAGAGGCGGACACTGCACCACTTCCTGAATCTTGAACACATTAATCCCATAGCGCTGTTTACCAACCAAGCGAAAGGTTAATAATTCCAAGCGGTTATGGCCTGCTAACTGCGTGCGCTGATTCACTGAGTCCATCACACTAGCCATATGCACATACCCCTACTCTTACTGTAAATACATCTAACGACACTAACCATATCGACCATATCGTTAATTACTTGAAGAAATAAGGCCTCCCATTAATCCCCCTGAAAATTAGGCTCTTATCTGTTGTTCAACACAACTAGGCATGCACTTTGCTTCTTTAAAATCGAGTAACAAATTTATGGCGGCAAGAATGAAACCGGTCAATCACCTACTACTAGGGATAGCATTAACACTGACAGTGTCACCACTGTTTGCTGGCACACGTTTTCATTCATTGGAAGACATTCGCTCCACCGCCAAACAATTTGCCATCAGCAATTTTGTAGACGCAGATTCAGACTCCGAAATAGAAATTGGTTATTTGGATTCACGCCTAAAACTGAATCATTGTGATCACCCTTTGACAGCAGAACCCCTTAGCCAGAGAAACCAAAATACCAATTTCACCATCACAGTCAGGTGCAGCGGTAGCAAACCTTGGTCCGTTTACGTTCCCGTAAAAATAAGAACGTATATAAGTGTCCTCGTTTCCAAACGACCTCTGGCCAGAGGTATCAAAGTAACCGCTGACGACTTTGCAATGGAAAAACTAGAAATTTCAAAACTTAGAAATGGCTACTTTACCAGCTCAGAGAATCTGATTGGTCGTATTCCCAAACGTTCCTTACCAAAAGGAAAGGTGGTATCACCCAATGATTTAGAGACATACAAAATCATCAACCGAGGCAGCAAAGTCAGCATCATGGCGCAATTACAAGGCATTAATGTTCGCATGCCTGGCCGCGCCCTGAGCGACGGAGCGAAAGGTGAAATGATAAAAGTAGAGAATCTTTCCTCCAAACGTGTTATCGAAGCCGTTGCTATAAAACCTGGCATCGTCCAGGTGCCGATGTAACCGTTTGAGAAATGTAAAGAATGTGTAACACAACGCAAAAATCACGAATTATCTTTCAGATCGTACTCAAAATGTCCGATATTTCATGAAAGAACTATTCGCGCTTGAGGTTCATTATGAAAATAAATAGTTCAGATACAGTTACCGGAAATCTGTTTACACAAAAAGAGCGGCAGCAACATGCTAACACGCAGAATCCGCAAGCAGCAGGCCACCAAGATACTGTATCGCTAACAAATGCCGGAGCCCAGCTACAAAGGTTAGAAGCCGCTCTGAAAGATCAACCAATCACCAATGCTCAACGAGTAGAAAAAATTCAACAAGCCATTACCGAAGGCAGTTTGCGTTTCAATCCAGCACAAATCGCCAATAAACTGATGAATTTTGAGGATTCACTCAATCACGCCCGCTCGGCTGGCTAACTGACTTAACGTGCGAATAAACCATGACGGACTCACAGCAACTACATACACTTTTTCAACAACAACACCAATATGCAACTCAGCTATTGGAAGCTCTCAAACAAGAAAGTGACGCACTGGTAAACCGTAATTTCGAGCAACTCCAGAAATCAACTGAAGAAAAAGTATCACTAACCCAAACACTGGAAAAACTCGCCCACCAGCAAGCAAATGTTTTGGCCAAACATCACAAAACATCTACAGCACAAGACTTGGATAAATTCATAGAAGAACAACCCGATGCCGCTCGCAAGGTTTTATCCAAGCAGAGAAAAAAACTGCAATCGCTATTAGAAGAGTGCCAAACGCTCAATCTGGTAAACGGCCAAATCATTGCAGCCAGCAAACAATCTGCAGAAGCAGCACTGGCTATATTAAGAGGTCAGGAGACACAAGGTGATCTGGTATACGGAGCAGAAGGACAAACCCTAAGCGAGAAATCAGAGAAACCACTATTAAAAGCTTGAAATCTATAAACAGGGATGAGTATTCTTAAGCAAAGAATACATATACTTATCAACTCCTTACTAAAACTGTCGTTAACTCTACTATGGAAAACATAACAGATGGAGTACGCATAATAGGGTTACTCAAGCGACTGCTTGAGTCTCGCGCATTGATGACCATCCAGATTAATGGCCAAGAGCAAGACTTCACCACCGCGGTCATCAAAGTATCTGGAGATGAAGAGACGCTCTACCTGGACGAGCTTAAACCCGAAAAAGGCCATGAACTCTTAAAGGCCACCCCCTCATTCAAAGCAAAAGCCTATATCGATGGCGTCTACGTCGCTTTCAACGGCACAGTTGAGATCTTTAGCGAACAAGATGGCATCCCCTACTACAAACTGCCAATCCCAACGAGCATGGACTATCACCAGCGCCGTGCCAGCGTGCGCATCAGCCTTAGCGCAGCACACCCGGTCCCTGTCTTATTACGCTCAGAAAATGGCAAAGAGGTCTACGAAGGTACAATTGCAGATCTGTCCTTAGGCGGTTTACGCATTCGCTTCACCGAAAATCTGCCAGAGCACATCAAGGCAGGTCAAAAATATATTTGCGAGCTGAAACTCCCGCCGGATAATAAAGAGACATTCTGTAGCGAATACTTTGTGCGCGCCGTACGTCACCAAGTCGAGGGCAGCCAATCGGCCTTTATCGGCGGCCAGTTTTTTGGCCTATCCAAAACATCAGAGAGGCAAATCCAGAAAACCGTGATGTTTTTACAGCGCCTTGCCCAACAAAAACGTAACAATTAAAAGAATCCCCTCACTTTGCTTCGGCATCCCGTAGCGGACTTGCTATACTAGCCCCCGCAAAATTCGCCCCGGTAGCTCAGCTGTATAGAGCAATCCCCTCCTAAGGGATAGGTCGCAGGTTAGAATCCTGCTCGGGGCGCCATTTTCCCTTGCTACGAACAAAAGATATCAACGCAATATAGTTATCTATTCTATATATAAAAAATTACTATAAACTATAAGTAATAATTAATTTATATTATATAAGAAGGGCTCTATATTGAGTGCGATTAGGATGGGTACAAATCCCGCCCTAAGTAACCGAGTTTTAAGCGATACAAATACAAGGCAATAGGATGAGCATTCCTCAGAAAAAGGCAACCGAAGGTGCAGGCGCATCTTCAAACGCACAGCGCCCTGGTATGTATATCTATGATCAGTTCGATCAGAAGATAGTTGACGAGCGCGTTGCACAATTCAGAGACCAAACCCAGCGTTATCTAGCAGGCAAGCTGGATGATGACGAGTATCTGGCTCTACGTTTAATGAACGGCGTATATGTACAGTTGCACGCACCCATGTTGCGTACAGCCATTCCCTACGGCCTGTTTTCATCTGACCAAATGCGCATGCTGGCTCATATTGCCCGCACTTACGATAAAGGCTATGGTCACTTCACCACACGCCAAAATATCCAGTACAACTGGCCAACTATCGAGAGCATTCCAGATATCCTCGCTGACCTGGCCTCTGTACAAATGCACGCTATCCAAACCAGCGGCAACTGTATCCGTAATACCACGACAGACCCTCTGGCTGGCGTTGCTGCTGACGAACTGGAAGATCCACGCCCCTACTGCGAAATCATTCGCCAATGGAGCACGCTGCATCCTGAATTCGCTTATCTGCCTCGTAAATTCAAAATTGCCGTCAGCGGCGCGCAACATGACCGCGCAGCTACGCTGGTTCACGATATCGGTTTGAGACTGGTTCAGAACGAACAAGGTGAAGTTGGCTTCAAAGTCAGCGTCGGTGGTGGTCTTGGCCGTACGCCAATGATTGCGCAAACCGTAAACCCATTCCTGGCCAAAGCAGATCTGCTCTCTTACCTGGAAGCCATCCTGCGCGTTTATAACCTGCATGGCCGCCGCGACAACAAATATAAAGCCCGTATCAAGATTCTAGTGGGCGCAATGGGCGCTGAAGCCTTCCGCGAACTGGTTGAAGAAGAGTGGCACAAAATCCGCGAATCAATGGTTCTGACCAACGAAGAGATCGAGCGCGTAAAAACCTTCTTCGCACCTCTGCCATACGATTTAAACGCTACCCAAGACAGCAACCATGAAGAACAAGCTGCCAGCAACATCGCCTTCAAACGTTGGCTGGAGCGCAACACTACTGATCATAAAGTAGATGGTTACCGTGTTGTCTTCATCTCGCTAAAGGCACCCGGTGTACCACCAGGCGACATCACCGATAACCAGATGGATGCTGTTGCAACACTTTCAGACCAATACAACTTTGGCCTGATTCGCAGCACCTACGATCAAAACTTGGTCTTCACAGATGTAAAACAGAGTGATCTATTTGCGCTGTGGCAAGCATTGGAAGAGCAAGGCCTGGCTACGCCGAACATCGGCAGCATTAATGACATGATCAGCTGCCCCGGCCTGGATTACTGTAACCTGGCTAACGCCAGCGCAATCGACGTTGCTGATGCAATCCAACGCCGCTTCGAAGACTTGGACTACCTGTATGACCTGGGCAACGTCAGGCTAAAAATGTCTGGCTGCATGAACGGTTGTGCACACCACTCAATCGGCCATATTGGCGTTTTAGGCGTCGATAAGAAGGGCGAAGAGTGGTATCAGCTGACATTAGGCGGCTACGCTGAAACAGAGGCAGCTCTAGGCGAACGTTTGGGGCGCGCAGTACCAAAAGATCAGGTTGCCGACACCATTGAAACGATCGCTCGTGTTTACATTGAGAATCGCCAAGAAGGTGAAGAGTTTATCGACACATTCCAACGTATTGGAATTGAGCCGTTTAAGGAGCGTGTCTATGCAAATAATTAAAGACCAACAGCTTGTCGCGGACACGTGGCAACACATTGATGCTGAAACCGCTGTTACAGACTTGCCAGATGGCGACATCATCGTGCCACTGCAATTATGGATTGAAAACAAAGTACAACTGGCAGAACGCTCAAGCCAATTAGGTGTACGCATTGCGGGTGACGCTGATCTTAACGATTTCAGTGATGACTTGGATAAGCTAGCAGTCATCGCGATTGAATTCCCTGCATTTCGCGATGGCCGTGGCTATTCACTGGCTCGTCGCCTACGCGAACACTATGATTACCAAAACGAAATCCGCGCTGTAGGCAATGTACTACGAGATCAAATTGGCTACATGGCTCGTGTTGGTTTCAATGCATTTGAAATTGATGGCAAACAAGAAGCTACAGACGCCTTAAATGCTTTCAGTGAAATCACTGTTAAGTACCAGGCATCAAGCGACGAGGCACTACCGTTTTATCGTCGCAGAGCCTCTTAAAAAAGAGCAACAACAAAACACAAAAAAGGGAGAGCCATGCTCTCCCTTTTTTATTTGCACAAACGTTTCTTATACGAGCTAACTATTGCTCTTCACCCTCAAGGGCGGCAAACAAACGCTCAGCAGGTACGTAACCAGGAATTACACTGCCATCTTCCAAAATAATGGTTGGTGTACCGGAAATCCCCAACTTTCTCACCAACTCCATGTGCTTATCTACTGGATTGTCACAAGTCTTCTTCTCAATTTCATTGCCTGCTTTCGCTTCAGTCAGTGCTTTCTGCTGATCATCTGAACACCATGCTGAAACCGCTTTCTCATAAGACTTAGAGTTTTTACCTGCACGAGGGAACATCATGTAACGCACTGCGATACCCAGCTCATTCAGCTTATCCATTTCACGATGTAGTTTACGACAATAACCACAATCAATATCGGTAAACACTGTTAGCTTATGCTTAGGTTTTTCAGGAGAAAAGATGATCATATCTTTCTCATCCAGAGAAGAGATCAACTCAAGACGCGCCTTGGTCTTTTTGTCTTCAGTAATGTTCTTCTCTTCAACCAGATCCATGATGGCACCGTTAATGAAATAACGTGCATCTTTAGATACATAGTAGACATCCAGGCCATATGTCACTTCGTAAAAACCGGGCAGCACACTTTGCTCAATAGCATCAGGCTCTGCATTAGGAATCAGCTTAGCCAACCCCTTACGAATATCTTCATGGTCTGCGGCATTTGCAGCAAACCCCATTGATGCCAGCAGCACCGCCATAGCCAGTCGCAACATAATTATTATTCCAGTCAGTTAAGATTGATGCACATTATAAGACATTTGACCGCGGAACAAATGGAGAATTCCCCGATTCATCCGCGTGGGTGGTGCTGAGCATGCAGTGATTTCAGGCGCTCTCTGGCAACATAGGTATAAATCTGTGTCGTCGAAAGATCACTATGCCCTAACAACATCTGCAAAACGCGTAAATCAGCACCATGATTAAGCAGATGCGTCGCAAATGCATGGCGAAGTGTATGTGGTGATAAAGCCTTATTTATGCCCGCCTGCTGGGCATAACGCTTTATCAGATACCAAAACGCCTGGCGCGTCATCGCCCCTCCACGCTTGGTCACAAAGACCGCATCACACTTTCGCTCCCCAAGAATATCGTAACGTCCTTGCCTCACATAACGATCCAGCCAATCGCTACACTCTTCCCCCATTGGCACAAGGCGCTCTTTGTTTCCCTTACCAACAATCCGCACGACCCCTTGTGTCAGACTCACTTGAGATAACTGCAGCTCAACCAGCTCGGACACTCGCAAACCACATGCGTATAACGTCTC
>JBNKYV010000050.1:0-3066 GCA_050301075.1 Gammaproteobacteria bacterium | reverse complement strand
AGAGCTCTGAAATCGCCTCTCGTCCCGACAAGGAAACCAGATTCAGCCCTTTAGGTGGAGTTTCGCCAATATGATCAAAATGTATGTAAGGCATAGAGTGTTCTCAAACTAAACGGGGGCGCCATTAACAACAATGACTCCCCCGTAAAAACAATCACACTTGAAAAATAGGCAAGTATTAGATTGTTGAAGCAGTTTGCATGTCGTAACCCGCAGGAATTGGGCTACCCAGCTCGCCAGTCTCTTCGGTTGGAGTGTAAGTCATAGTGATTTTGGTGAAGCTCAGAGAGATAGTCTCCATTGGGCGATCACCACCACTGCTGACTGAGTAACCAGAGATCATGCAGTTTTCCAGCTCGTATTGCATGTAAGTTTCTACAGACTGACCTGTTTTGCAGAAGTCGATAGTCACAGTTTTACCGTCGCCAGTACATGCTTCTGTGAACAGATCTGGACTTGATTCATCCATCAGTTTAGTAACAGTGATTTCACTGATGCTTGGTTGGCTAGACTCACGGTCAGCAGCACGGCCGATTTCAGAAGAGATCGCACGGCCTACGCCCCATTGCAGAGAGTCGATTTGGATCCACTCTTCGTGACCTGATTCTGTAACGTTACCAGTGATATCGTCAATTTGCATGTATAAAGCCATGTACTTTTCCTCTTAGCTAAATTTGAAATAATAAAGTTCTACAAAAAACACCTGGGCAAGATTTGCTACCCAGACAATCCATAAGCTAATCACTAGGCAATGTCGATCAACATTGCTCCATCATCAGCTGCATCTACAACAATTTTGCTTACCTCTACACCATCTGCCAGTTTGCCAAGAAACTCTGCAGACAATTGAGGCAATAGATTTCCTTCCAGAATATGGTCGATATTACGCGCACCGGTATCCACATCCTGGCAACGTGCTGCTACGGTATCAATAAACTTATCAGTACACGTTAGCTCAGCACGATAATTCTCTTTAACACGTTTGGATATTTTACCCAATTTAAGACGGATAATTTTCGCCAATGCCTCATCGCGTAGCGGGAAGAATGGCACTACTGTGACACGCCCCAGAAATGCTGGTTTGAAGTATGCCTGCAAATCAGGTTTAAGCGCTTCCAACAACCCTGCTTCATCAGGCATCAATTCTGGGTCTTCGCACAATTTAGCAATCGTATCTGTTCCCAAGTTTGATGTCATGATGACGATGGTGTTCTTGAAATTGATATCACGACCTTCACCATCTTTCATCTGACCTTTATCGAAGACCTGATAAAAAATATCCTGCACACCTGGATGTGCTTTTTCCATCTCATCCAGCAACACTACGCTGTAAGGTTTGCGACGTACCGCTTCGGTCAATACACCACCTTCACCGTAGCCCACATATCCGGGAGGTGACCCCATCAACAAAGAGACTTTATGCTCTTCCTTGAACTCTGACATATTCAATGTCGTTAGGTTCTGCTCACCACCGTAAAGTAGATCAGCAACGGCCAGTGCCGTTTCTGTTTTACCGACACCGCTGGTGCCCACCATCAAGTACACAGCAATGGGTTTGTTAGGATCAGTCAGTTTGGCGCGTGAAGTGCGCACTGTTTTAGCAATTGAATCCAACACATGAGACTGACCAATAACGCGTTTTTCCAGCTGCTCACGCAGTGTCAGCACGGATTGAATCTCATCGCTCATCATGCGCCCTACAGGGATACCGGTCCAGTTAGCAATAACTTCAGCTACCGCCTGGCCATCCACACAGGGGTGAATCAGAGGCTCTTCACCTTGAATCTGCTTTAACTGTGCATCCAGCTCCTTAAGCTGCTCTTGCAGCGCTTTAACCTCAGCGTCGGAAATCGTTTCACCACCGTCACTGCCATTTGGTTGCAGCTTGCCACTCACCTCACGAACCTGAGTCACCAGCTCTTTTTCGCTGTTCCACTGTGCATTCAGCGTTTCCAGCTCTTGAGTGATCTTCTCTTTTTCCGCATGCGTTTCATCCAAATCCAACTGGCGATCCAGGCCAGTGTTGATTTCACGCTGAAAGATTTCTGCGGCCACATCCAACTGTTCAATACGGCGCTGACAATCTTCTACCGCTGCGGGAATAGCACTTTGGCTAATCGCTACCTTGGCACATGCAGTATCCAATACGCTTACGCATTTGTCTGGCAGATGACGGTCAGAGATATAACGGTGAGAAAGGCGCACTGCTTCTACAACCGCTTCGTCTAGAATGCGCACTTTATGGTGAGCCTCTAACGGGCCGGACAAGCCACGCATCATTTCGATGGCTGATTTTTCACTGGGCTCTTCAACCTTCACCACTTGAAAACGGCGGGTTAAGGCGGGATCTTTCTCGAAGTATTTTTTGTATTCACTCCAGGTGGTTGCAGCAATCGTGCGCAACTCGCCACGTGCCAACGCTGGTTTTAGCAGGTTAGCAGCGTCATTCTGACCGGCTTGCCCACCGGCACCAATCAGTGTGTGAGCCTCATCAATAAACAGGATAATGGGTTGGGTTGAGGCCTTTACCTCATCAATCACAGAGCGCAGGCGGTTCTCAAACTCACCTTTAACGCTGGCACCCGCTTGCAACAATCCCAAGTCCAACGTACGCACACAGACGCCTTTAAGCGAATCAGGAATATCATTATTAGCAACACGCAGGGCAAACCCTTCCACCACCGCAGTTTTACCTACGCCAGCCTCACCAGTCATGATAGGGTTGTTTTGGCGACGACGACTCAGAATATCAACGATTTGGCGAATTTCAGCATCGCGCCCCAACACTGGGTCTATACCACCCTGCTTGGCCTTAGCCGTCAAATCAACGGTATATTGGTCAAGAGCAGGTGTTTTGCCGCTGCCAGTAGGTACGGGTGCACCATCAGGGCCTGTGGCTGAAGCAACGTAAGACTGCTGTGACTCTGGCGTACCGCCTGCGATAGTTGGCAGCTCTTTGCGCAGCGCTTCGGCTGAGATCTTACTAAATTCTTTGGAAATATCACGAGCCAAACGGGCTAGTGAATCATCACACAACAGTGCACACAATAAATGTCCACTACCGGT
>JBNKYV010000049.1:0-8115 GCA_050301075.1 Gammaproteobacteria bacterium | reverse complement strand
CCATTAGCCCCTTGGTGGTTAATCTTTGTCGGTACTGCATTTGCCATCATCTTCGGCAAACATCTTTATGGCGGCCTCGGCTTCAATCCATTCAACCCTGCAATGGTAGGCTATGTCATGCTGCTGATTTCATTTCCACGTGAAATGACGACGTGGCCCGCACCGTTAAGCCTAACCGAAAGTAATTTGTCCCTTCTGCAAACCTTTGCCTATGTGTTTACCGGCAACCTACCAGCGGGCTTGGCTATCGATTCGCTCACCATGGCAACCCCTCTGGATACAATAAAAACAGAGTTGGGGCTGGGTAAAACCGTACAGGAAATCACAACCAATCCAATCTTCGGTGCACTGGGCCATACAGATGGCCAATGGATCACCCTCGCCTTTCTCGGTGGCGGCCTATGGTTGATTCACCAAAAGGTGATTAGCTGGCACGCACCATTCGGCATGCTAGGTGCTCTGTCAGCATTGTCATTTTTCTTTTGGTTATACGATAGCAACACCTACGCAACACCGACATTTCACCTGTTTACCGGTGCTGCCATGCTGGGGGCATTTTTTATTGCTACCGACCCGGTCAGTGGTGCCACTTCTCTGAGAGGGCGTCTGATATTCGGCATGGGCGTAGGCACGCTCACCTTTGTGATTCGTACCTGGGGCGGTTACCCGGATGCCGTTGCCTTCTCAATTCTATTGATGAATATGGCTGCGCCAACGATCGACCATTACACACGCCCACAGGTCTTCGGTCATAAGAGAGATCCCGATGCCCAGTAGTGATAAAACAACATCCCTGTTAGGCAAATCGATGCTCACGGCAGCGGGCATTCTTGCTGGCTTTGCCATTCTCGGTGCTGGACTGGTGGGAGTCACCTACGAAACCACCAAAGAGCAAATCGCAGCCAATGAGCGCGAGTTTCTGCTGCGCAGCCTGCATGAACTTATTCCTTCTGACACCCAAGACAATGACATGTACGCCGACGCTATCGCTGTAAAGTCACAAGAGTGGCTTGGAGCCAAAGGCCCTGTGATGATCTATCGCGCACGTAAAGCTGGCGAGCCCATTGCTGCCGTCATTGCTGCGCAAGCACCAGATGGCTACAGCGGTGTTATCAAACTGCTGGTAGCAATAAATCATAGCGGTGAACTGGCCGGAGTACGTGTTGTCTCTCATAAAGAGACGCCAGGCTTGGGTGATGCCATAGAAATATCACGCTCAAACTGGATTACCCAGTTTGATGGCAAGTCGTTGAGCAATCCTGAAAAGCAAGGCTGGAAAGTTAAAAAAGATGGTGGTGAGTTTGACCAACTGACGGGCGCAACCATTACACCGCGCGCGATCGTCAAGGCAACCTACAAAGCGCTGGTCTACTTCCGCGCAAATCGCGACAATCTTTTTGATAAACCCTCTCAGCCCCTCTCTGATTAAGAGAAGAAGATAACCATGGATAAGAGCGTTACCGACATCAATAAGGAAGGCCTGTGGACCAACAACGTTGCCTTGGTGCAAATGTTGGGACTATGTCCTCTGCTGGCCGTGACTGCTACAGCCATCAACGGTTTGGGGCTGGGTATTGCCACCCTGCTGACACTGGTACTTTCCAGCTTGATTGTGTCGCTGATCCGCAACTTCGTTAAACCGGAAGTACGCATTCCCGTATTCGTGATGATTATCGCCTCGGTGGTAACTGCCATTGAACTAACCATGAATGCCTACTTTCACGAGCTGTATAACATTCTCGGTATCTTTGTCCCACTCATCGTAACCAACTGTGCAATTCTAGGTCGCGCCGAAGCCTTTGCCTCCAAAACAACGCCTGATAAAGCAGTTGTCGACGCCTTTGCCATGGGGCTTGGTTTCGCAGCAGTGTTGGTTGTACTGGGAACAATGCGTGAAGTCCTGGGCCAAGGCACGTTTATGACTCAAGCACACCTCATGTTCGGCGAGATTGGCCACGCGCTCAGCTTTACCGTTATCGAAGATTACCGCGGCTTTCTGTTAGCCATATTGCCGCCCGGCGCATTTATCGGTTTAGGCCTGCTTATCGCAATCAAAAACGTTATTGATGATCGAAGCAAAAAGAAAGCAGCCAAGCTGGCAATCATTGAAAAGGCAAAAGCCGCTGAACAAAAACCAGACGCAGATACAAATGCAGAGCCTGCTCCTGCATCCTAAACAAAAATGCCCCAACACTGGGGCATTTTCTTATCTGCTATGATCACAGCATCACTCACACTGAATATTTAGCTATCCGTTATGCCAAACAACAGTTCGCTCATTCAACGTGATTTAGCAACACTCTGGCACCCATGCACCCAGATGAAAGACCACGAGTGGCTGCCGCTTGTGCCGATCAAAAAAGGCGAAGGCATTTGGCTGGAAGACTTTGAAGGAAATCGATATCTGGATGCTATCAGCTCCTGGTGGGTCAACCTGTTTGGCCATAGCAACCCGCGCATCAATGAACGCATCAAACAGCAACTCGACACACTGGAGCACGTCATCCTCGCCGGCTTTAGTCATGAGCCCGCAATTGAGCTTTCTGAACGACTGGTAAAAATCACCCCCGAAGGATTAAGCCGCTGCTTCTTTGCAGACAACGGCTCGTCAGCCATTGAAGCTACACTGAAGATGAGCTTCCATTACTGGCGCAATAAGGGACAGCACAGAAAAACCAAATTCATCACCCTAAGTAACAGTTACCACGGTGAAACACTGGGTGCACTGGCTGTCGGAGATGTTGCGCTCTACAAAGAGACCTATGCGCCACTGCTGATGGAAGCCATTACCGTCCCCTCACCTGACAACTTCCACCGTGAACCAGGCGAGAAAAAATCAGCTTACACCCGACGCATGTTCAAACACATGGAGCAAGCACTGGAAGATCATGCAGATGAAGTCTGTGCGGTCATCGTAGAGCCGCTCGTACAGTGTGCGGGCAACATGCGCATGTACCACGCTGACTATCTAAAACTGCTGCGTAAAGCCTGTGACAAACATGGCGTACACTTGATTGCAGATGAGATTGCTGTTGGCTTCGGTCGCACAGGCACCCTCTTCGCCTGTGAACAGGCAGGCATTACACCCGACTTTATGTGTTTGTCCAAGGGGCTGACAGGCGGCTATCTACCATTAGCCGTTGTCGTGACTCACGACCAGATCTATCAAGCCTTTTACGACGATTACGAAAATCTCACAGCCTTTCTGCACTCACACAGTTACACCGGCAACCCGCTGGGTTGCAGTGCAGCATTGGCGACACTGGATATCTTTGCTCAGGACGATGTCATCGAAAACAATCGTCGCCTTGCCAACCATATGGCCATCGCCGTCGCTGAGTTACAGGAACATCCACACGTGGCTGAGATTCGCCAACACGGCATGATTCTGGCCATTGAGATGGTAAAAAACAGACAAACACGAGAAGCATACCCCTGGCAGGAAAGACGCGGCCTCAAGGTTTATCAACATGCCCTAACACAAGGTGCACTACTGCGCCCGCTCGGCAACGTCATCTACTTCATGCCGCCTTATGTCATTACTCCAGAACAGATAGACACCCTAGCGCGTATTGCCAAAGAGGGTATTCATATCGCGACCCAAGATTAATCTCCGACAACACATGCGTATTCCAAGAATTTACACCCCAGAGCCCCTCGTCAGCGGCAGTACTATCGAGTTAGATGACAACGCCTTTAATCACTCCATACGCGTACTACGACTTAAAGATGGCGCGCCCATCATCCTCTTCAATGGCCAAGGCGGCGACTACGAAGGAGAGCTGTGCGAAGTTGAGAAAAAACGCGCCTCAGCCAGAATAGGCCAGCACCATGCCCGTGAGAGCGAATCACCACTAAATATCACGCTGGGCCAATGCATCTCCCGTGGGGAGAAGATGGATTACACCATCCAAAAGGCAGTGGAACTGGGTGTTAACACCATCGTACCGTTGTTCAGTGAGCGTTGTGGCGTTAAGCTAAAACATGATCGATTGGACAAAAAAATTGATCACTGGCAAGGAGTTATCATCAGTGCCTGCGAACAATGTGGACGCAACCAGATTCCGACACTGGAGCAACCCGTCGCACTGGAAAACTGGTTGCAATTACATCAAAACGAGCTAAAGCTGGTACTCGCCCCCACCGCCGAGGATACCCTGGCAACGCTGGACGCCCCGCAAAGTGGCGCCACCCTGCTGATTGGCCCGGAAGGCGGTCTGAGCGATACTGAAATTGCGCTCGCTATGCGCCACGGCTACACAGGCATCCGCCTCGGCCCCCGTATCTTGCGTACGGAAACCGCCGGCCTTACGGCCCTTAGCGCCATGCAGATACGTTGGGGAGATCTGGGCTAGCCACACTCTTAGGGCTGGAAAATCACAAATCCGCCCCCATAATTAGCCATAGACATTTTTGGCTCCCATTTCGATTAAGATAGAATAAGGGGTCCACTCTTAAGGAATTACCTTGCATGAGCATTGAACACTTACATGCCGTTCCACATCTGACGACATCTCTCACCGGCCCGCTGCTGCATCTGGAAGAGCACATGCTGGAGCACCAAGCCGAAATTGAAGCGTGGTTTCGTCAGGAGTGGCTGAAAACTCCAGCACCGTTTTACGGCTCTGTGGATCTGCGCAATGCTGGCTTTAAACTGGCGCCAGTGGACACCAACCTGTTCCCAGCTGGGTTTAACAACCTTAACCCGGCATTCATGCCACTTTGCGTTCAAGCGATACAATCCATTATCGAACGCGAGATGCCACAGGCGTGCAACATTCTATTGATACCAGAGAATCACACTCGCAACCTGTTCTATATGGAAAACGTAGCCGCCCTGCGTGACATGATCACCAATGCCGGTTACACAGTCCGCATCGGCTCACTCATGCCAGACATGGAAGAAGAGATGACGATTGATCTGCCTTCGGGCAAAAGCGTTCTGCTGGAAACGGTGCAACGTAGTGGCAATCGTGTGGGCCTGAAAGACTACGATCCTTGTATGGTACTGCTGAATAACGATCTGTCAGATGGCATACCCGACATCCTTCAAGATGTAGAACAACACGTCATTCCACCTGTAGAACTGGGCTGGGCTCATCGCCGCAAATCAGGCCACTTCACTCACTACAAAAACGTCGCCCATGAATTTGCCGAAATGACAGAGATTGATCCCTGGCTGATCAACCCGATGTTCCATAGCTGCGGCAAGATTGACTTCAAAAACCGTGAAGGTATCGACTGCCTGGCCAAACATGTGGGTCAACTGCTGGAGGCGATTCAAAATAAATATGACGAATACGGCCTTAAAGACAAACCCTTTGTCGTGATAAAAGCAGACTCCGGCACCTACGGCATGGGCATCATGATGGTGCAATCTGTAGATGAGATTCACGAACTCAACCGTAAACAACGCAACAAAATGGCCTCCAGCAAAGGCGGCCAAGGCGTTAATCGCGTCATCATGCAGGAGGGTGTTTATTCATTCGAAACCTGGGGTAGCGAACAAGCGGTCGCCGAACCAGTTGTCTATATGATGGATCACTTTGTTGTCGGTGGCTTCTATCGCGTACACACTGGCCGCGGCCCAAGTGAAAACCTCAACGCACCGGGCATGCACTTTGAACCACTGGCCTTTGCAGAGTCATGTAACACACCTGATCAAAGCATGGCGCCCAACGCCAACCCCAACCGTTTTTATGCCTACGGCGTAATCGCACGCTTGGCACTGCTTGCCGCTGCCCGTGAAATTGCTGACACAAAATAATTGCATACACCAAAGGAGAGAACACATTCTCTCCTTTGCAACTCCCAAGGTTTCAATTCATTTATGACCATCAAACTCGGCGTAGTCATGGACCCTATCGGGTCTATCAATCCCAAAAAAGACAGCACCCTGGCCATGTTGCTCGCTGCGCAAAAACGCGGCTGGGAACTCTATTACATGGAGCAGCGTGATCTTTTCCTGCGTGATGGCAAAGCACAAGCACATGTACGTCGTGTAGAGGTACGTGATGATCTTAATAACTGGCAAACACTGGGCGAAGTGCAACAAATGGCGCTGCAAGAGTTAGACACCATACTCATGCGCAAAGACCCGCCCTTTGATATGCAGTTTATTCATACAACCTATCTGCTAGAACTGGCCGAAGCAGCTGGCGTACTTGTGGTCAACAAACCACAAAGCCTGCGTGATGCAAATGAAAAACTGTATACCGCATGGTTCCCACAATGCTGCCCTCCTACTCTCGTCAGTTCCGATATGAAACAACTGCGTTCGTTTCATGATGAACACGGAGACATCATCATCAAACCACTGGAAGGCATGGGCGGCATGTCCATCTTTCGTTTGAAAGAGGGCGACCCCAACATCAGCGTTGCATTGGAAACACTCACCAATCAAGGCACGCAATACATCATGGCACAGCGTTTCATTCCGGAAATCACAGCAGGTGATAAACGCATACTGCTGGTGAATGGCAAACCCATGCCCTATGCATTAGCTCGCATCCCGGCACAAGGTGAAACACGCGGCAATCTTGCGGCTGGTGGTCGCGGCGAAGGCGTCCCACTGACACAACGCGATTACTGGATTGCCGAACAGGTTGGCCCTACGCTGGTTAAAAAAGGACTCTACTTTGTTGGCCTGGATGTCATCGGTGATTACCTCACCGAGATCAACGTCACCAGCCCCACCTGCATACGCGAGTTAGATGCACAGTTCGATCTCGATATTGCTGGCGAATTAATGGATTGCATTGCAGAAAAATTATCAAAATGAAGTTTGCAACAAAACTATTAGCCATCGTATTACTGATCACAATCAGCGCCTGCGACCGCACCCAGCAAGCACAGCTGCATCAACAACAGATTCTTGCACTAGGCACACTGGTTGATATCTCTATCTATGGTAGCGATGATCAAACAGCCCAAACAGCTATACAAAAAATCACCAACGAGATGGAACACATCCATCACAAATGGCATGCATGGCAACCCAGCCCGCTGATACGTATTAATGAACAGCTTGCCGCCGGCGAAACCATTGAGCTGGATAACGATAGCCGCGACTTGATCGCAAAAGGTATCAATCTAGCTGAACAGAGTGACCAGCTTTTTAACCCTGCCGCGGGTAAACTGATCGCGCTATGGGGCTTTCACTCCGATGAACGTTTAGATACTGCGCCACCCTCACAAGAAGAGATAAACCTGCTTACGCAACAAGCCCCCAAGATGAGTGACTTAACACTCAACGGCAACCAATTAAGTAGCTCTAATGCCAGCGTGCAACTGGATGTAGGTGGATTTGCCAAAGGCTATGCCATTGATACTGCAATTGCAGAACTGCGCAAGCTCGGTATTAAAAATGCCATCGTTAACGCCGGTGGTGATCTTCGTGCTATCGGAGACAAGGGTGAACGCCCTTGGCGCATTGGCATACGCGACCCACGCACGCCCGGGGTCATTGCATCGCTCACTACACAAACAGATGAAAGCGTCTTTACCTCTGGCGATTATGAACGCTACTTCTATTACGATGGCAAACGTTATCACCACATTATCGATCCACGCAGCGGCTATCCTGCAGAAGGCTTTGCCTCTGTTACTGTGGTCAATAAAGATGCCACTACAGCGGACGCAGCGGCCACGGCCATTCTCATCGCAGGCCCTGAAAAGTGGATACAAATTGCCAAAGCAATGAGACTGGAAGAGGTGATGGTAATTGATGATGCAGGTACAGTGTTTATGACGGCCGCCATCGCTAAACGTATTCGTTTTGAAGTAGAGCCTGCTCCCAAAACCGTCATTACATCACTACCATGAGCACATTAGGAAAATTAGGATTTAAACGGGGTGACTACCTCATCATCCTAATGATCCTGATTTTACTTCCCTGGCTCTATCTCAACTTCGGGGGTAACCACTCACAAGGCGCGCTGGTGCAAATCAATGTTGCCGATGGTGAGAGTTTCAGCCTACCACTGGATCAAAACAAACGCATTGAAGTAAAAGGGCCAATAGGTATTAGCGTCATCGAAATACACGACCGCCAAGTACGCTTCGTCGACAGCCCCTGCCAAAACAAACAGTGCATTCAAACCGGCTGGTTAAAAT
>JBNKYV010000048.1:0-4281 GCA_050301075.1 Gammaproteobacteria bacterium | reverse complement strand
GGCGATGTCCGCGAATTTCCGCCTCATCTCTAACGCCACCCAAGGCCATTCTCACAAATTTACGTCCTGTCGCACGCGCAATCGAACGCCCCAAAGAGGTTTTACCAACACCAGGAGGCCCAACCAAGCACAGCACAGGACCTTTCAGCTTACTTACACGCTGCTGAACAGCCAAATATTCTAGGATGCGCTCTTTAACCTTTTCCAGGCCGTAGTGGTCTTCTTCAAGCACCTGCTCTGCTAACGCAAGATCGTTACGCACTTTGGTGCGCTTTTTCCAGGGAACATTCACCATCCAGTCGATATAGTTGCGAACAACAGTCGCTTCTGCTGACATGGGTGACATCATTTTCAGTTTATTCAATTCAGAAGAGGCTTTCTCTTTTGCCTCTTTAGACATGCCAGCTTTTTCAATTTTTTTGCCGTACTCTTCAAGCTCGTTGGGTGCCTCATCCATGTCACCCAACTCTTTCTGAATCGCTTTCATTTGCTCATTCAGATAGTACTCGCGCTGACTTTTCTCCATCTGGCGCTTAACACGCCCACGAATACGTTTTTCTACTTGCAGCAAATCTATCTCTGATTCAAGCAAGCTCATCATTTTTTCAATACGTTCACGAACATCAGCCAGCTCAAGAATGCTTTGTTTCTCATCAATCTTAAGTGACATATGAGCCGCAATGGTATCTACCAAACGACCACCCTCCTCAATACCCGACAATGAAGAGAGTATTTCAGGTGGAACTTTATTGTTCAGTTTTACGTATTGATCAAACTGATTTAGCAAGGAACGTATTAATACATCTGATTCACGCTCTTCAAGAGGAGTGCTCTCAAGTATGTGAGATTCCGCTGTAAAATATTCATCAAGACCAACATAACCATCAATGATGGCGCGCTCATTCCCTTCAACCAACACTTTGATCGTACCGTCAGGAAGTTTCAGCAGCTGTAAAATATTTGAAAGCGTGCCGGTGGTATAAATATCTTCAGGCTGAGGATCATCCTGAGAAGCGCTACGCTGTGCCATCAGCAGAATCTGTTTGTCCCCTGCCATCGCCTCTTCGAGTGCCTTAATAGACTTTTCTCGCCCAACAAACAAAGGGATGACCATATGGGGATACACAACGACATCCCTCAACGGCAATACGGGCAAAACCTTTTTCACCGTAACCGAACCACTATCCTGGTCATTCAATTCCATAATTAACCTCTTGCATTCAAAATGCGTAGCAGAAATGCATCAGACGAGAACTGGAGAGAAACACGCTTTTCAGAAAAGGAAAAGCCAGCCCATCTAACCTCTATGAGATTAATATGGGGCTGGCCCAAAGAAATTTCAAGGGATTTAAGTAAAGAATTAACCTTCTTCGTTAGCCACACGGCCTTGCTTATCACCTTGATCGTAGATTAGAAGAGGCTCAGACTCACCGCCAATAACACCTTCATCTACAACAACTTTAGCCACATTTTCCAAAGATGGCAGGTCGTACATGGTATCCAGCAGTGCATTTTCTAAAATTGAACGCAGGCCACGGGCACCGGTTTTACGCTCCATTGCCTTGCGCGCCACTGCTCGCAATGCGTCTTCACGGAACTCAACCTCACAACCTTCCATTTCAAACAATTTACCATATTGTTTGGTAATGGCATTTTTAGGCTCAGTCAAAATGCGGATCAACGAATCTTCATCCAGCTCTTCTAGAGTTGCCACAACCGGCAAGCGGCCAACAAACTCAGGAATCAAACCAAACTTAACCAAATCTTCTGGCTCTACAGCGAAAAGCAGCTCACTAAGACTCTTCTTGTCGTCTTTGCTCTTAACTTCAGCAGAGAAACCAATACCGCCTTTTTCTGAGCGCTCACGAATAATGCGATCAAGCCCTGCAAACGCACCACCACAGATAAAGAGGATATTGGAGGTATCAACCTGCAAAAACTCTTGCTGAGGATGTTTGCGACCACCTTGTGGTGGCACAGAGGCAACCGTACCCTCGATCAGTTTCAACAGTGCTTGTTGAACACCCTCACCAGATACATCGCGCGTAATAGAAGGGTTATCTGACTTACGAGAAATCTTATCGATCTCATCAATATACACGATGCCTGTTTGTGCCTTTTCTACATCGTAATCACACTTTTGCAGCAGCTTCTGGATGATGTTTTCAACATCCTCGCCCACATAACCCGCTTCGGTTAATGTTGTTGCATCCGCAATGGTAAAAGGAACATCAAGCAAACGCGCCAGCGTTTCTGCCAACAAGGTTTTACCGCTACCCGTAGGACCAATTAGCAAGATATTGCTCTTAGCAAGCTCAACCTCACCTTTTTTGGTTTCAACACCTAAACGCTTGTAGTGGTTGTATACCGCTACAGATAATACTTTTTTAGCAGCAGACTGACCAATTACGTATTCATCAAGAATCTCGTTGATCTCTCTAGGCACAGGCAACTTGTTATCGCCTGCAACAGAACTACTTTCCTGCAGCTCTTCACGAATGATGTCGTTACACAGCTCGACACACTCATCACAGACAAATACAGAGGGGCCCGCAATCAGTTTTCTTACTTCATGCTGACTTTTGCCACAGAATGAACAGTACAACAGTTTTTTGTTGTCCTCTCCATTACCATTCTTTTCGTCACTCATGTCACCACCTCTGCGTGTGCACCAAATTCAATCAATCAGGCAAATCCAATTGCCACTTATTGTAGAGTTAGCGTGCTTCTAACACCGCATCAATCAATCCATACTCGACCGATTGAGCACCACTCATAAAATTATCACGATCAGTATCGTTCTGGATGCGCTCAAGCGATTGGCCTGTATGTTTTGACAGAATATTGTTTAAACGTTCACGAACAGCCAGAATTTCTTTGGCATGGATATCAATGTCAGTAGCCTGACCTTGAAAACCACCCAGCGGCTGATGGATCATCATTCGAGAATGCGGCAGACAATAACGCTTACCTGCAGCACCACCAGCCAACAACAAAGCACCCATACTGGCCGCTTGACCAATACACATCGTGCTCACATCTGGCTTGATATATTGCATAGTATCGTAAATTGCCAAACCTGCTGTAACCGATCCCCCCGGAGAATTAATATAAAGATGGATATCTTTATCGGGATTCTCCGATTCCAAAAACAGCAACTGAGCAACAATCAAGTTAGCCATGTGATCTTCCACAGGCCCAACCATAAAGATGACACGCTCTTTCAGCAGACGCGAATAGATATCATACGCGCGCTCACCACGTGCACTTTGCTCAACCACCATGGGCACCAAACCAGATGCCATGATATCTGGAGTGCCACCAGTTACTATTTTATCGGCCATTAACACATTCCCTTTACATTAATAGAGCATTCACATTAGCACTAAAACCCTATGAAATCATTGATTTTTCAGACTTTCCTCACCACATAGCGAGGAAAGCCCTAGGGTTAGCTACTGACTAGCGTACCTGCATCATGTCTTCAAATGAAGACTTGACTTCTTCAATCTTCACTTGAGACGAAACCCAGTCAACTGCCTGATCTTCCAGAACTAGCGCTTCTACGCCCGCCAAACGCGATTTATCTTCGTAGTACCACTTAACAACCGCATCTGGATCTTCGTAGCTTGCTGCCAGCTCAGTAATACGCTCGCGTACCTGACCCGCATCTGCCTGAATACCTTGCTCGCGAATCACTTCACCAATCAGCAAACCCAAAGCTACACGACGACTTGCGCGCTCACGGAATGCTTCGCGAATTTGGTCATTCAATTCCAGCTTACCCTGCATACCCATGCTTTGGCTCGCTTGATTCGCCATCTGTTCAATTTCACTATCTACCAGAGCAGCTGGCAATTCAACCTGGTTTGCGTCTAACAGCTTATCCAGGATGTTTTCTTTAACTTTGTTGGCTACTTTTTGAGCTACTTCGCGCTCCATGCTTTCACGCACATCTTTACGCAAAGCATCTATGCCACCTTCTTGAACACCCAACATTTTAAGAAAGTCTTCGTCATCTAACTCAGGAAGTTTAGGTGCATTTACTTTATTTACGGTTACTTCGAATACAGCTGGTTTACCCGCAAGCTCATCATTCTGATAAGTCTCAGGGAAAGTCACATTTACGTTCAAGCTGTCTCCAGCTTTAGTGCCTTCAAGTTGATCTTCGAAGCCTGCGATAAAGCGACCAGAGCCCAACTCCAGCAGATAGCCTTTAGCCTCACCGCCTTCAAAAGCGACATCATCAATTTTACCCAGGAAATCAATATTCACCTGATC
>JBNKYV010000047.1:0-13229 GCA_050301075.1 Gammaproteobacteria bacterium | reverse complement strand
AACAAATGATGCCCGAGTTGAGGCATTACAGTTAGACACACTCTATCAACAAAACGATGAAAAACTGCACCTGCCTTTTGGGCGTTATTTAAGTGGCATCGTATTCGAAGAGAGTGGTGAATGGGATAACGCGCTGATTGCCTATCGCAAGGCTTACGAACTCTACAAAGCACAACAACCACAAACTCCCATTTTTCTGAAACAAGATATGTTGCGCCTGACGGACTATCTTGGTTTAAAAGAAGAGCACCAAACGCTAAGTAAAACGTTCAATCTATCCAACTGGCCGAAGCAGAGTGAAGTTAAACAGCGCTCTAAAATTATCGCCTTTATCTTTAATGGTTTAATCCCCAGAAAACACAGCCAAGAAATTGGTGTGCAATCATTAAGCGATGGTCAACTGCATCGTGTATCCACACCCTTTTATGAAAGTCGTTCACCAACGGTTTCACAAATGACTCTCATCAGTGATGGAACAAAAACGCAAACGGAACTGTTTGATGAATTAGACACACATGCAGATGCGGCATTATCTGATGCGATGCCATCTATAATTGCCCGCACCATTGCGCGCGTTGGCGTTAAAAACAAACTGGTAGATGAAACAACAAAAGAGTCGCCGTTGGTTGGCGTAGTTCTAAATCTGGCAACATTCATATCTGAAGTCGCTGATACTAGAGCCTGGTACTCACTCCCTCAACAGATGTTGATTGCCCGTAGTTATGTCGAACCTGGTGAACATAAAGTGATGCTTTCACCAGATTCATCTATTGAAAAAAATGTAACGATAGCCAAAGGGGAAACCCTGTTTCTATCTTCTCACTGGCCTGACTCTATCGTCACCCATCGGAGACCTAACAATGAAACGCATATTCGTCCTGTTTATACTATTGGCATTGATCAGCGCGTGCGCAAGCACTGATAAAACTCAACATGCGGATCAACCCGAATGGGTTAATGGTGAAAGCACGCATTACTCTCATAAGCATTACTTAACGGGTGTAGGGAGTGGTCTTTCTGTTAACGATGCGAAGGATCGTGCGCGTGCCGATATTGCCAAACAATTTGAGATATCAGTTAACGAACGAACATCACAATCACAAGAATATACGAGCAACCAAAGCCAAGGTGAAAGTAGCAGTTCATTGAAGCAACGCGTTACGCGCGATCTATTAAGTTATACATCTAAAACCGTCGAAGGCATTGAACTGGTTGAGCAATGGTATGACAGCGAGAAAGATTTTCACTACGCATTGGCTGTGCTTTCACGACAAAAAGCAACACAACAATTTAGACAACAAATCACTGAACTGGACAAGCAGCTAAAACAATATATCAACCAAGCGCTTGCATTAAGTAATCACCTTGAAAGTGCCCGCCATCTAAATAAAGCGATCGACCTTTATCTTGAACGTCAGGCTATTCAGCGTATGTTACAGGTTGTTGATATCACAGGCATGGGCATACAAAGCAAGATCTCACTTGCCGAACTTGAGAAATCACTGGCACATAAAATTGGTAATATCAAAATCCATTCACAGCTGAATAATAGTTTTAGTGATGAGCTATTACCCTTATTAAACTCTGAGCTGAAAAATGCAGGGTTTACCATTACAAATAGCAAAGAAGGGGCAGACTATCTGGCGGTTATGACAACCACCATTGACCCTCTTATGGTTAAAGAAAAGTGGTACTGGTTACGCGGCACGTTAGAACTGAAACTGATTGATACCAAAAATGATAAAACCATTGGTGTTTATCGCTGGCCAGTAAAAGCATCCTCCACCAGCGAGGCCCGTTCACAACAACGTTTAATAGATAATATTCAGGGAATATTAGCCAAGGAATTACCAGGCAAATTCCTTGAATAACGTTTAGTTATAGCATGTTAATTACGTAAACTCTGAACATAGAAGATATGTTTTCTAAGTTAGAAATAATATTATCTATCTAAAAATATTCTAAACCTTTTTCTAAATTTGTGACGCAGTTCACCCGATAACTACTTATCCCGTAAGTGGTTATTGAGGTGCCGCTGTGATTCATCCGTTCTTTATCAGTATTGGGATTAGTGTAGTCCCATGCGCCTAACCGACGCCCTCAAACAACATTTCCGTAATCAGGTTTCCATACCTGACACTGATTTCAACCATATCGTTAAAGAGTCTGACCGTAATGCCATTAGCTTTGCATTGCGCGCAATCAAACAAGGACTATTAGATCGTCAAACCGCCGGAACCATCATCGGCGAATCACTTGGCTGTAGTTACATTAACCTGGACCAACAGCAATTTGATAATGACATTGTATGTCAGCTAAATCTTATAGAAGCACTCACGCTGCAAGCTATTCCTATAAAAGATAGCGAAGAGAATATTATTCTTGCCACTGATAACCCATCAGCATTGGATAGAAGTAAATTACCCAAACATCTTATACGCAGGTTTAAAGTGATGTTCACTTTCCCTGACGAATTAGAAGCTGCAATTGCTGATCAATATCAACGCTGTTGATAATTACTTAACCAGCTCAATAAACTCTGTTGAGAGAGTTCCATCTTCTTCAAGATAAATTTTACCGAGTGAGATAGGCAGCGAGAAACGCCTCGGCCCAGCACTAGCAGGATTGAAATAAAGGACCCCATCTTTCACTTCATTATGCTGGCGGTGAGAATGGCCAAAGATCACAGCATCAAACTCTGCATCTGCAGGGTCTATATCAAGATGGTTAATATTATGGAGAATATAGAAATACTTATCTGCAATCTTTACCGCTTCAGTCTCAGGGTACTCTTTAGCCCAAGGGGAAGTATCTATATTACCGCGCACGATATGCAGCGGTGCAATTGCACGCAGTTCATCCACCACATCTTGTGAACCAATGTCACCGGCATGCAGAATTGCATCGCAACCTTGCAAAGCCTCATGCGCTTCGGGCCTTAATAAACTATGCGTATCGCTAATAACACCAATTGTCGTTTTTGCCATAATAGAAGTAATGCGTGATTTTATACGTGATAACGTACGGAATTTTACACGATTACTGCTATCAATTATGCGACTTGCTGTGACGTTTTGATTACATGTGCTGCCTGTGCTGGCAAAAAGTATTGATATACCGGCGCAGAATGCAGTGGATTGCGCACATCATATTTCAGCCCATAGAGCGCGAAATACTGAAATGCCAGATTGGGATCTAATTCGCGACGCGATACCAACTCGAGTAACTTGGCATTCTCGATCACCTTTTCCAGATGGGCGCCGTGGGCAATAATCTCAGCTTTCACATCTTGAGGGATATCGTGATTAATTTCCGGTTTGGTAAAGACCTGTAGCAGCAGGCCCTCGGTGTATTGCCCGGTGGGAGTGAGAATTTCGATACCTTCTTTTTTCAAGGCCTCCATCACTTCATCCAGCGGCACTGCTTCGCGCATGCCGCTGCGTACGCGCGTGGCACGGATACCTACGTGGTGGGCAGTGTAACCATAAACCCGATTCCAGTGCTGGATAATCTGCAATTTGTCATCGCCATCCGACTGATCCACAAAGACACGTAAAACCTGGCCATTTCTGAGCATTTTATAGACCGGATAGGCGTTCCAGCCATCCGGGAATTGGTAATATGCCTCGCCTGGAAACTGGGTGGAAACATAGCCATGTTTCTCTTTAAGTAGAGTAGAGATACGCTCGGCATCCAGATTCGCCTGCGAACCGCAACGAATCGCCATGTGGTCGAACACCACGTCCCATTCATAGCGGGGTGCGATCTCTAGCAATTTTAGATCCGCATGGCTGTACATAAACGATTCGACAGACTTAACCGCGCAGTAAACATCCAGATCTTTAATCCAGTTGGCAATCATCTTGGCTTGGCGATCATTCAAGTTGGCACGCGCTTTTTCCACCATACTTTGTGTGAACTGATCCACATACGGGGACAAATGTGCTTTTGCCTCAGGAATATCGGTTTCAAAAGGCAGACTCGACTTTGCCGCCTCATAGGCCGATAACAGGGTATGGATGCTATTTACGCCTTCAAAAAACTCGCTGGCGGTCACATCAGCGGGAACTGCATCAAAGGGCGTCATGTTCAGGGAATAGACCTTATCGTTTTTCCCCTTTACGTGAACGACCTCAGCCTGACCAGTATCGGGCTTAAAGGCAGATTCGTGGTCCAGCAGTTGATTAGAAGCTGAAATGGCAAATTCGATAAAACGGTCTGAAGACATGGTAGCCCCCTAAACAGCTAAAGCCCGCAGTTCGGGCAAGGGTTATATAAAAGGTGTATCGGCCATTTGGAGGGAACGTTTATGAAACGTAAGGTGCTATTGCTGGGTGCAGGCAAAATCGGCTCATTGATTACCTGTTTGCTATCGGAATCGGGCGATTACGACGTCTATATCGGCAGCCTGAATAACGACGCCGCCGAAGAACTCTGCAAAGAATGCGGCCTGTGCGATGTAAATTCCATCATGATGGACGCCAGCGACGAAAAACAGCTGGAAGAGATCATGCAGCGCCACCCCTACGATGCCGTCATCTCCAGTCTGCCATACTACTGCAACCCCAAAGTGGCCGATCTGGCGGCTCGTTTTAACCTCAATTATTTTGACCTCACAGAGGATGTCGAGGTCACCCGCCATGTGCAAAAACTGGCCTGCGGGCGGGATAACGTTTTTATGCCCCAATGCGGCCTGGCGCCGGGCTTTATCAGCATCGCAGCCAATGAGCTGATGCGCCATTTTGATAAATTAGACACCGTCAAAATGCGCGTTGGCGCACTGCCGGTCAATCCCAATAACGTCCTCAAATACTCACTGACCTGGTCAACCGATGGTCTGATTAACGAGTATGGCAACACCTGCTACGGAATAGATGAGAACGAGCTGATCGCACTTCAACCACTGGAAGGCTACGAAACCATTACGTTGGATGGCGTGCTCTACGAGGCCTTTAACACCTCCGGCGGACTTGGCACTCTGGCAGAGAGCTATGATGGAAGAATCCGCAGCATGAACTACAAAACCATGCGCTACCCCGGCCACTGCAAAGAGATGAAGCTGCTGATGAACGATCTGCGCCTCAATGATGATCGTGATACCTTAAAACGCATACTCGAAAATGCCATTCCCAAAACCAAACAGGATGTCGTGCTGGTTTACGTGGCAGTGTCGGGCCATAAAGAACACGACTTTATTGAAGAGACCTACGTGAAAAAGGTTTACCCACAAGACATCGCCGGCAAACGTTGGTCCTCCATTCAGGTCACCACGGCTTCGGGAATCTGCAGTGTGGTCGATATCGTGCTTGATAATCCTGAACGCTTTAAAGGATTTGTCACCCAGGAATCAATCTCGCTAAGCGAAGTGGTGAATAACCGTTTTGGGAAATATTACGCATAGGACTGTTACATGAACATCTTAAAGGAACTTAGATTAACAGCGACCAATCTATCCACATGCACGACGGATGGCTGGATAACACCAGAAGAGCAACATACGATTGATTCTGTTAATCCCTCTACCGGCGAGCTGATAGCCAAAATCGCCACCTGTTCCATGCAGGACTACAACACCGTAGTTGCCAACAGCGCAGCGGTACAAAAAGAGTGGGCAAAACTGCCAGCCCCCAAACGCGGTGAAGTGATTCGCAAAATCGGTAACGCCTTGCGTAAACACAAAGATGCCCTGGGCAGTCTTGTCTCCATGGAGATGGGCAAAATCAAACAAGAGGGCGATGGCGAAGTTCAAGAGATGATCGATATCGCTGACTTTGCCGTCGGTCAATCACGCATGTTATATGGTCGCACCATGCATAGCGAACGCCCGGAACATCGCATGTACGAACAATGGCATCCCATGGGTGTTGTGGGTGTAATTAGCGCATTTAACTTTCCCGTCGCCGTTTGGTCATGGAATGCATTTATCGCTGCCATCTGCGGCAACACCGTTATATGGAAACCTTCATCCAAAACACCGCTCTGCGCCATTGCCGTACAACATATCTGCAATGAGGTATTAGAGGCAGAAGGTTATCCCGGCGTCTTCTCCATGTTTGTGCCCAGTGAACGAACGATATCAGATCGTTTCGTTTCTGATAAACGCGTTGCACTAATGTCATTCACCGGCTCAAGCAGGGTAGGGTATCATGTCGCGCGGGTGGTTTCAAAAAGGCTTGGTCGCTATCTTTTAGAATGTAGCGGTAATAACGCCATCATTGTCGATGAAACAGCAGACCTTAATCTTACAGTACCGGCAATTGTCTTTGGGGCAGTGGGCACCGCTGGCCAACGTTGCACTACAACACGCAGATTAATTGTGCATAACTCCATTCACGACGAATTGGTGAAACGACTCAAACATGCCTATAAACAGATTCGCATTGGTGACCCACTAAAAGCAGGCACACTAATGGGCCCACTGATTGATAGACATGCAGTAGATGACTTTCAAGAAGCAGTAGCGCAAGCCAAAGCAAAAGGTGGAGTTATTCTACATGGTGGAAAAGTTGTCGATGGCCCTGGTAATTTTGTAGAGCCAACATTGATCTCGGTGAAGAAACAGTATGTCATCGTCAAACACGAAACCTTTGTACCCATTCTATATGTCATGCGTTATCGAAACCTTGAAGGGGCGATTCATCTACAAAATGATGTACCACAGGGTTTATCATTTTCCATCTTCACTTCATCGATCAAAAATGCCGAACTGTTTTTATCACATCGCGGTTCCGACTGTGGCATTGCCAATGTAAACATCGGCACATCCGGAGCAGAAATTGGCGGTGCATTTGGTGGTGAGAAAGAGACCGGCGGTGGCAGGGAAGCAGGATCAGATAGTTGGAAAGCCTATATGCGTCGCCAAACCAATACCATCAATTGGAGTAATGAGTTGCCGTTAGCGCAGGGGATTAAGTTTGATTTATAAGAAACCAAAGGGGGCTTAGTTAATTTATTAAGCTCCCTAAAATTGATATTGATAAGCCGCGTTAAAGGAGAACACTCGTGCGCTATTCAATCTCAAACTATCTGTTTCAAGTGAAACACTAAGTTGTTGGCTAGAAAAACCAATTCTAAATGAATCGGAAACAACATCGTATAAACCTTGGATAGAATCGCTATCCTTTAGGTGCCATGCACCCCCAATAGAAAAAAATTGCTTTACTTCAAAATCGCGATACTCAGAAAGCATATGAATTTCATTATTCAGTTTAAAATCACTGCTAACAAAAATCTTACGATTTAGTTTTTGTTTATGTTTACTATTACCTTCCAGTCCACTAATGACCGGGTTATACCTTACATAACCATCACTATCAAATATCTTATTGCTGCTAGCTCCTGTTGCGCTCGTAAAGGGGGAATCAAACCAAATAATTTGATTCCAAAAATCATTGGCCTCTAGCAGTAATAACCAATCATTATTGGGCTGCCAACTTAGAGATAGATCTAGAGAATATCCCTTGCTCCTAGGAGTTGTAGTATCTCGGTCAAAGAATACATCTTGTGAATAGGCATAGTAGATATCAAATAGAAAGTCATAATCTTTTTCTGCTATAGCAGTAACATTACCCTCCATACGACCATCCAGGTATTCAATTCCCTCCATAAGAGAGAATGAAGTTTGAATCACTAAATCATCTCTAATTGGTATCTGATGAGCTAAACGAGCACCACGTGTTCTTACGCCATTCATCTCAAGTAAAACAGCAAACTCTTCTCCCGGCTGAAGTGGCAATTTATTTTTAGTCTTATAAACGATCTCCGCTGTATCGGGTCGAAATTTCAGAACATAATCGTAGCGGTAGAATAGACCCATCTTCCAGTTATCCCACGCTATGCCTGTTTCGACTCTGTCGAATGTAAATATCGCGTCACCACTTTTATAATCAGACTTCCAGCCGTTACTCAGCGACTTAATAGGAACAGGATCAGAGTAAAAGAAACTTTCCAGTTCAACATAGGTACTTTGGCTGGCGTGAATAAACCCACTTACTAAAAAGCCTATTACTACTGAACTGAATTGAATTAGGCGCATAACGGGAAACAACATGGGTAGGGGGAGAACATTTTCCCTGTTTTGCATGGGAAAAATAAAAATATAGTGGCGACATTCATATCGCCACTATAGCGATTTAAATTTCTAACGTACTTCTGATTTAATGCTAACAGACATCAAAATATTTCAAACGTACCGTCAATATAGCTCACTTTAATTAGATCACTATCGGTCTTATAAATTGAACCATAGGTATTACCGTTATAGGTAATCAATCCTACTTTCGATTCTTGATCTGGCAATATAACCAATTTAATACCGTCCTGATTACTTACTGTAATGTCGCCATCAAATGTATTAGTTGATGTATCGCCACTGGCTGAAACAACCAAACTTCTGTTATCCCAATTAAATGCGATATCTACTTCGCCCGTTCTATATCCAGTTCTATTACCGGTTATATTAACTGTTGCTTGAGGAACACCATCAAGACTCACGGTAAACAACAAGCCAATGTCTGCATCTAACCAGTTGTCTGCACTTTCGATATATACATCATCTACAGGCGCGAAATCTTCTGCATTGGTAATATTGGCAGTTACCGTTGCACCAAAACTATTAGTACCAGATGTGTTTTTGATGACACCATCAAATATAAAGTTGCTGGGCGTAGCCCAAGTGTATTCGCGTTCACCGCTTGTTTCATTGATATGACTATTTACATATAAGCGGGTAGATAACTCACCCACCAACATAATCGGATCACTAAAGTTGGTATTAACAATATTTGGCCAATCTGAATATGTCGTCACCACATCCAGCATCTGTGCAAACTGCCCATTCATAGCAATATCAACTTGCGTGATATGTGGAATCGGCGCGGTATTGTTTTCAATTGCTTGCCAATCAAACAAATACGGCTCAGCTAATGTAAATATTATGTGGCCACTGTCAATTGCAGTGTCTATTGACACATCTCTAAAACTTGCATTTTCAACTTGGAACTTAAGCTCACTGCTTGAAACATCGTCTTCAGGAAGTTTAATAGTCAAACTAAAGTTACTGGTGCGACTATCTGCCCAGATCGATGCGTCCTGAATAACAATCACACCAGGCTCTGGGCTTGAAATAGTGCCCGAAGAAAATTTCGCACCTGTATCAACCTTGTTGATGATAATTGGGTATTGAGTTAAATCTTCACCACCATTTTCAAAAATAAACTGGCGCACTGCGTTAGCAACAATGTGTAGATCATAGTCGTAAAAGTGGGAATCTTTAATAAACTTGAATGACACTTCAGCCATATCCATTTGATCGGCAAAAGCATTCGCGGGTGATTTCGCATTCTCAAGAATGACATATCCCCAGGTGCGAACATCACTGACCATTGCCTTTACTTTGGCGAGGTTAGTATCACCAACAGTTGGACTTGGCTGGAATTCAATATCCGTTAGACCATCGCCATCGGAATCATCTGCATTTTCAATTTTAGAGGTTAACGTCGCAAATACACCGCTGGTGTCCTGCATACCCATCTTGGTCAATGTTGATTGACTCGCAGCTACGATTTCTTGCAAAGAAAATAGAGCAGCATCATTCTCGGAACCACTATCATCTGCAATCATCGTGTTTGCCGAAAATGAATTCGTTAACGTTTGCAACGCGGCATCAATCGTTGGCTCGCCTTGTGTATTTACATCAGCCAATGTAGCAATTGCAGAACCCAGTGCGCCATAAGCAACTTGAGTCGCCGTTGCATTAGTGATTGAAGAAAAATCAGTAATATCTATGGGTTGAGTATTTAGAATATCGATGCCACCGATTAGATTCGAAATTTGCGAATTAACCTGGGCAACGTGAGTGCTGGATAAATCATTACTATTAATAAGTACTTCTGCTGCCATGTGGGTAAATGGCGTAACGTTAACACTGATAACATCATTGCTAGCGGCGGCGGGAACAACCGCTGTCATTTCCAGGGCAGAGGGCCGATACCACTCAGCAAAATCAATTTGCCCATTATTATTCGCATCGGCAATGTCGTCGTTACGATTGCCACAACCCGCAGGAACATCACACTTCATACGCGTTAGCGCATCTTTGGAAATTGTGACTTTGATTGGTCCACCGCTGTAATCGTTGCTAAGCGCCAATTGGTAGCGACCATCGATGCCGGTGCGTGCTGAACCAACTTGCGCAATGACCAAGCCTTGGGCCCCCAGTTCCTCTGCCGTTACCACACCCGAATCCACAATACCTTTTGCGGCGGCACCGCTAAATTGCACCCCGCTAACACTTTTAGCTGTGGGCTCTGGCGAGTCTCCTGAACCACCACCGCCACACGCGGATAAGATAAGTGCAACTGACAACGAAACTGCCGTATTAATTACGGCCGGGCGAACTTTATTCATACTACTTCCCATAAATCCTACATAGCATTCTTAATTCGATATAGGGTGTGATTATATCTGCCCGCTCAGCCCTTGTCCCCGTACAGTTATTATTAAAAAGTATTAAGTAACTGATATATATATGATTACTTTATTGCGATTTTATTTAGAGATTCCAGTACTTTCACCAACACCGAAGAATCAGCATCCGCATACCCCTCATCCACCATCTGGTTCAGGTGATCCATCACCAATTCTGTAGCAGGTAAAGTTAAACCCAGCTCCTGCGCTGTTTGCTCGACAATCGCCATATCTTTTTTATGCAATGCCGCACGAAAACCGGGCGTGTAATCGTCACTCAACATACGTTGGGCATGTACTTCAAGAATCGGGCTGCTGGCAAAACCACCGAGCAGGGCAGAGCGCACCTTGTTGGGATCGACCCCGGCGGCACGGGCCAGGATAAATGCTTCGCCAATGGCTTCCATGGTTTGCGCAACAATGACCTGATTACACGCCTTGGTTACCTGGCCAGCCCCTTGCTCCCCCATGTAGGTGATATTTTTGCCTAATACTTTCAGCAGGGGCAGCATGCAATTAAACACATCCTCATCTCCACCTACCATAATGGAGAGGGTGCCACTTTCCGCACCTTGCGGGCCGCCGGAAACCGGGGCATCTAACATTGCGATGTTTTTGGCCTTCAACTCGGCTGCGATATTACGCGTAGCAATCGGGGAGATAGTACTCATATCGATCACCACCGCACCACTTTGCGCACCCTGGATAATACCGTTGTCTCCTAAAATGACCTCTTCAACATCTGGCGTGTCGGATACATTGGTGAAAATAACGTCACTTACCTCTGCCACGGCTTTTGGGCTATCGCACACATGCGCGCCCAATTTTCGCAGGGGCTCTGCCACTTGCGGGCGGCGTGCATAAATCGTCACCTGATAATCAGCATTTAATAAATTTCGTACGCAGGGTGCGCCCATCAGGCCAAGGCCGATATATCCGATCTTCATCTGCTTTCCTTCTCATATGGTGTTATCTATTGTAACGTGGTTGTTTATATACACAGGGGGATACATTCATGAATCAACATGAATCGATTAACTATGTTGAATTTCCTGCACAAGATCTAGAGGCGGCTAAAAAATTTTTCAGCACTATATTTAATTGGCGCTTTGTCGATTATGGCCCGGAATACACCGCATTTTCAGATGCCACTCTGGAAGGGGGGGTTTTCAAATCGGATCAGCACTCTTCAACCAGCAACGGCGCCGCACTGATTGTGTTCTATAGCCATGCACTGGAAGAGACACAATCAAAAATCGAAGAGGCAGGCGGAAAAATCGTTAAGCCCATCTTCTCTTTCCCAGGCGGCAGACGCTTTCACTTTACGGACCCTAATAACAATGAATTTGCTGTTTGGTCTGATAAAACGTAGTCATCTATGCTGGGCGTGTGTTAATAATATCTATCACCTTGTCGTGACAATTATGGAGAAGGATCGCCATGTTATTTGTAACGAACCGATTGCCTGAGCAATCTGCCAAAACGAGACTTAACCGTAAGATCAGTTTTAATCTGCAAAACACCACGGCTTCGCAGCAGATGTACTTTTGCGAACGGCACGACAAACACGAATATACCGAAATCGGCAATAAGGCTTTTTTCACACGTCTGAAAGAGTTGCCGGAAAAAACGCAGGTGCTCTTATATATTCATGGCTTCAACAATACAGACGAAGTGGATATTTTTCCCAACGCGCTGAAACTGCAATCCTTGATCGATCAACACAGCGGCGAAGAGAACCTCGTTTATGTTGTACCTCTCATCTGGCCTTGCGATGACGATTCCGTTGTCTCATTTGTGGATGATTATTGGGACGACCAACGCGCCGCCGATGCCAGCGGCTTAGGCTTTGCCCGTTTACTGGGTAAATTCGATGGTTGGCGCAAAGAAGAGATGCTAAAAGCAGAGCCCTGTACGCGCCGCATTAATATGCTTGCCCACTCAATGGGGAATCGCGTATTGCGCAACGCGATTCGCAGCTGGGTACGAACAGATGGCAACGGCCATATGCCTCAAATTTTCCGCAATATTTTTATGGCCGCCGCTGATGTGGTTAACCACACTCTGGAGCCCGGCCAAGAGGGAGAGCACATTCCACACGCCGCGCGCAACGTGGTTGTCTACTACGCCAACGACGATCTCGCCATGCCTGCCAGTAAGATGGCCAATCTAAAAAACATTACCGCATCGCGGCGACTGGGCATGACCGGCCCGGAAAATCTGGAAAAGGTAGCGCGCAATGTTTACGAGGTAGATTGCGATAATTTTAATAACAGTATCGATGCGCCCAAGGGCCATACCTATTTTCTTGATCACAAAAATGGCGTTGTTAGCCCGGTGTTATTTCATATGATTGAGGCAATAAAAACTGGCCGTGTTTCACCTGCGGAACGACACCACCAACTGCCACGGCCCGATGGTTTATAGGTAGATAAACACACAAAAACAGTGGGATAAAGTTGGTGCCCGTTTAGCCGCTAGTTATAGTGTGGGTGCTATCACCAATATAATTAGAATCCCGATATGAATAGTGAATCAGCTCAAACGGTGGCTAAAGCCAAACCGATCAATGACATTGATGCCAAAGGCGTGGCGCGGGCAATTCAACGCGCGCTCGATTCGGCAGACAAAGTCATATTAGGCAAAAAGCTACAAATTCAGCTCTCTATTGCCTGCATTATTTCGCGCGGGCATCTACTCATTGAAGATCAGCCGGGAATGGGTAAAACCACACTGGCACATGTGCTGGCAAAAATTCTTGG
>JBNKYV010000046.1:0-7837 GCA_050301075.1 Gammaproteobacteria bacterium | reverse complement strand
CGTCGTAAAGCCATTCAAGTAGAAACCGAGCAGCTGCAACAAGCCCGTAATTCAGTGTCCAAAGAAATCGGTCAGGCGATGAAGTCTGGCGATAAAGACAAAGCGGCTGAACTTAAAGCACAAACCGCAACACTAGGTGATGATCTAGAAGCAGCCAAAGCCCAACTTGCACAAGTTCAAGATGAACTTGAAGGCTTGTTAGAAGGCATTCCAAATATCCCGCATACCTCTGTTCCAGAAGGCAAAACGGAAGACGACAACGTAGAGATTCGTCGTTGGGGTGAGCCGGCTCAGTTTGATTTTGAAGTGAAAGATCATGTTGATGTAGGTGAAGCTCTTGGTCAGCTGGATTTTGATACTGCCGCTAAAATTACAGGTTCGCGTTTTGCCGTTATGTCAGCAGGTATTGCGCGTATGCATCGCGCCTTGATCCAGTTCATGCTGGACACGCATAGCCAAGAGCATGGCTACACCGAGACTTACGTGCCCTACATGGTTAATAAAGACTCATTGCGTGGCACGGGCCAATTGCCAAAATTTGAAGAAGATCTATTTAAGCTTTACGGCGACCAAGAGTTCTATCTGATTCCAACGGCGGAAGTGCCTGTTACTAACATTGTGCGCGATACCATCATTAACGATGAGTACATGCCGCGTAAATATGTATGTCATACACCTTGTTTTCGTAGTGAGGCGGGCTCATACGGCCGTGATACACGTGGCATGATCCGTCAGCATCAATTTGAAAAAGTTGAGCTGGTACAGGTTGTTCGTGCGCAAGACTCTTATCAAGCGCTGGAAGATCTCACGGGTCATGCAGAAGCTATTCTGCAAAAACTGAATCTGCCATATCGTGTGATGGCGCTATGTACAGGTGATATCGGTTTCTCAAGTGCGAAAACCTACGACCTTGAAGTATGGCTACCAGCACAAAACACTTATCGTGAGATCTCTTCGTGCAGTAACTTCGAAGACTTCCAAGCACGTCGCTTGCAAGCACGCTGGCGTAATCCTGAAACCGGCAAGCCTGAACTAGTGCATACATTGAACGGTTCTGGTTTAGCGATTGGCCGTACATTGGTCGCAATTTTAGAAAACTATCAGCAAGCCGATGGTAGTGTGAAGGTGCCTGAGGCTCTACAGCCGTACATGGGCGGTTTAACGGTTATCGAAAAGCAGTAAGTTTAAGGTTGTTAATGGACTATTTGCCTATATTTGTCGATCTCAAGGGGCGCATTGCCCTTGTAGTTGGCGGCGGTGATATCGCAGCGCGTAAGATCAGTCTTTTGATGCGAGCGGGTGCTGAGGTTCGCGTGGTTGCACCTGAGTTGTGTGACACGCTAAAAGCCGAGCTGGAACAGGGTGAGATCGAATATCTTCCCGTCGCATACGATGATGAACATATGCGGGGTTGTAGTCTTGTCATTGCTGCAACTAACGATGATGCTGTGAATAGGCATGTGTCGAACACCGCTAAAAGCAAAGGCTTGCCGGTTAACGTCGTTGATGCGCCAGATCTGTGTACTTTTATTCTGCCTTCGATCATTGACCGTTCGCCGGTTGTCGTTGCTGTTTCTACTGGTGGTGCGTCGCCTACGCTTGGGCGCTTGTTGCGTGCACGCTTGGAGACATTGATTCCTTCTGCCTATGGTCGCTTGGCCATATTGGCACGTCGCTTTCGTGATCCTGTTAAAGCACGTTTTCCCGCGATGGGACAACGTCGCCGCTTTTGGGAAAACGTATTGCAAGGCCAAGTAGCAGAACTGGCCTACGCGAACAAAGAGGATGAAGCGATTGCGGCGTTGGCTGCTGCGGTTGAAAAGGGTGATCCTAACGCATTCTCCGGTGGCGAGGTCTATCTGGTGGGTGCAGGGCCGGGTGATCCTGATCTACTAACGTTCCGCGCGTTACGCTTAATGCAACAAGCGGATGTTGTGCTTTACGATCGTTTGGTTTCTCCAAAAATTTTGGATTTGGTACGTCGCGAAGCCGAGCAGATTTACGTTGGTAAAAAACGTAGCTTTCATGCAGTGCGCCAGGAAGATATCAACAAACAGCTAATTGATCTGGCCAAACAAGGTAAGCGGGTATTGCGTCTAAAAGGCGGCGATCCGTTTATTTTTGGTCGCGGCGGAGAAGAGATAGCAGGCCTGGTGGAAGAGGGTATTCCATTTCAGGTGGTCCCTGGCGTGACTGCAGCAGCAGGCTGTGCCAGCTATTCGGGTATCCCACTAACGCATCGTGATTATGCGCAGTCGGTCATTTTTGTTACCGGGCAGCTCAAAGATGGCACGGTGGATCTGGAGTGGCAGACCTTGGTACAGCCTCGCCAAACCGTTGTGGTCTATATGGGGTTGGCCGGATTGGAAATTATCTCTGACAAGCTTATAGAGCAGGGTATGCGTGCTGATATGCCAGCAGCCTTGGTGCAACAAGGCACTACACCCAATCATCGTGTGTTTACCGGTACCATTCAATCATTACCTCAGTTGGTTAAAGAGCATGAGATTCAGGCGCCTACATTGCTGATTATTGGTGAGGTTGTGCAGCTTCACGATCAGTTAAACTGGTTCAAAGCGGACTGATTTATCGCTCCTGCATATTCTGAAAATTCTATATATCCACCACTAACAAACGCTTATACGTGCTTTTGTGAAATCTTTCGCAAGAGCACTAAAGTTTTCTTTTGCTATGCCGCAAACCTGTGACTTCAGGGAAACAGTTTTTAACATTAGCTTGCAAAGGAGTTTTGGTATGAGTCGTTTGATCGCATCCGGTAAACAATGGTTTAAGAAAGCGACAGGACTCGGAAAGAATGTGGAGTCTACTTCCTGTTATCTGATTGAAGGCGTGATATTGGATCTGGAAGAAGCCATTGGTCTATATAAAAAAATGAATAACCATTGGCGTGCAAATAATAGCGTCGATCTGCGTACACTCATTCAACTCAAAGAGCTTTCACTGCTGGCGCGTTCAAATGGCGAGTGGATGGATGCGTTCTTCGATCGCACTATTTTGGACAATATTGAAACTTACTTTCGGTGCACAACGATTACAATTGATGATGTGTGTCGCTATAAAAGTAAGACTGATAGTGTGGAGCAGAAGTTCAAAAGTCTGTTGGAGCAAATGCGCGAAGCCGAGCCCAGCCTCACGCCTGCGGAAGCATTCGATAGAGTAGAGACCTTAATTAAAGGTGAGGCAGATTCGTATCGAAAAATGTTCAAAGAGCTTGAACAGGCAATGATCAAACTCTTTGGCTTGGAAATTCAGGCCCGAACACTCAAGGCGCAAGTGAAGAATTTGCAGGAATCAAAAAAGGCAAGTTAAATACTTGCCTTTCCTTGCAGGCTATAGAGCAATTTAATCTCTTCGGCCCAAATACTTGAGTCAATTGTCTCTAAAACCATTGGAATATCGTTGAAGCGCTCGTCATTCATAATATAACGGAATATTTCCAGGCCAAGTTTTCCCTTGCCAAGGCTTTCATGGCGGTCAACACGGCTACCTAAATCGGGCTTAGAGTCGTTTAAATGCATGCCGCGTAGGTACTGGAATCCAACAACTTCCTCAAACTCAGCAAAGCTCTTTTCACAGGCCTCAGTAGTGCGAAAATCATAGCCTGCTGTAAAGCTATGGCAAGTGTCCAGGCAAATACCAACACGAGATTTGTCTTCGACTTTATCGATAATGTGTGCCAAGTGCTCAAAGCGCCAGCCAAGATTGGTGCCTTGTCCTGCTGTGTTTTCAATAACAGCGGTCACCCCGGTAGTCTGATCGAGTGCAATGTTGATTGATTCCGCAATGCGATCAAGGCACTTATCTTCGTCAATCTTTTTAAGGTGTGAGCCTGGGTGGAAGTTAAGCAATGGCAGATCTAATTGCTCGCAACGCTGCATTTCATCCAGAAATGCATTACGTGACTTCGTTAAGCCTTCTTCTTCTGGATGGCCGAGGTTAATCAGATAGCTATCGTGTGGCAGTACATGCTTGGGTTGAATGCCTGCAAACTCGAGGTTTTCTTTGAATGCTTCGATAGATTTTTGTGTTAAGGGCTTGGCTACCCATTGGCGTTGGTTTTTGGTGAAGAGGGCAAAAGCCTTTGCATTAATCTCTCTCGCGTTTAACGGTGCATTCTCAACGCCACCAGATGCACTCACATGTGCGCCGACATACTTCATTTGCCTCTACCTGTTTAAATATATGTATGGGTGAGATTATATCGTTATAGGTGCGGCGATTCTATTTCGTTGAGTGCAGCGACAATTCCCGGGTGAAAGGCGGTGCCAGATTGGTGGTTGATGTTTGCTAGCGCTTGTTTACGCGTATAGGCGTTTCTGTATGGACGTTTTGATAGCATGGCTGTATATGAGTCGCTAACAGCGATAATCTGCGCCTCAAGTAGAATCTGTTCGTTACGTAGGCCTCGTGGATAGCCGCTACCATCAAGGCGCTCATGATGTTGACCAACAATATTTTTGAGCTTTTGCATGCCGATGTTTTCGCTGGGCGAAACCATTTCGATGATCTCTTCGCCAATCAGCGTGTGTCGTTTAATATCTTCCCATTCGTTTTCGTTAAGCTCGCCATTTTTTTTGAGCACTTCTGCCGGGATATAAACGGTACCAATGTCATGAAGTAACGAGGCTTGTTCTAATAGAATGAGTTGCTCTTTGGATAGATTCATTTTTTTGCCAATGGCAATGGCAAGTGTACGAAGGCTTTGTGAGTGATTAAGTCCATCGGTATGGTAACCACGATATTTTTCCATTAGATGAGCTAGATTTCCCAGTGATTTGAGCATCGTCTCAATATCATGATCGGAGAAGATCAATGAATCGTATGCGGTGATGACATTGCCGCCACTCTCTTTTGAGTGATACATGCGTTGATCAGCAGCGCCAATAAGCTCTTTCTCATTGGTGCCGTCTTCAGGGAAGCTGGAAATGCCGATGCTAAGCGAAAGCTTGATGCGTCGCTCGTCGCTTATACGGTTTTTAATAAATCCATTTCTAAGACGTTCTGCGACTTCAATGGCGCCT
Organism: Gammaproteobacteria bacterium; assembly: GCA_050301075.1. Taxonomy (GTDB): domain Bacteria; phylum Pseudomonadota; class Gammaproteobacteria; order Tenderiales; family Tenderiaceae; genus JBNKYV01. The sequence goes on along the minus strand of JBNKYV010000046.1, from coordinate 2,795 downwards.
TCTTTAGTGGTTTCCGGAAGCAACATGGCAAATTCATCACCACCATATCGATAGACACTGTCCTCTTTACGTAGAAACTGTTTGAATGTTTGGGTTGCTTTGATAAGTAGTTCATCACCAAAAGGGTGGCCGTGTAAATCGTTGGCTTGTTTAAATCCATCTATATCGATAATGACAGTAGAGAAGGGGCGATGATGGCGATTGGCGCGTTTGAACTCCTGGTTTAGACGATCATCAAAATAGCGGCGATTGAATATGCCTGTCAGCGGATCTGTAATGGCCTGCTCGTATAGTTTCTGCTGTAGCTCTACCTGTTCTGTAATGTCTTCAATAAAATAAAAAATGCGTGTATGGCCGTTTTCGCCAATTTGATTGAAGTGAATGATTAATGGCGTTTCGCTATTATCGTTGTGAACAAGAGTGTGTTTGATTTTGTGACCAGCGATGACATTGCGCTCAGTATCTATAAACTGGGTAAAGTCGATATTTGTGACAGAGTTTTTGCTATTGAGTAGTTGGTTTATATGTTGTTTGGTAGGAAAATCAGAGTTGTTTGAGAGAATGGCTTGAGCGGCAGGATTTATAAATTTTATGTTACCGTTGGCGTCTGTGCTGATGATGCCCCAAGGGTGTTCTTGGATAAATGCCCTTAGTGTGTCAGGTGAAAGGGCGTTGATAAATGATGAAGACTCTATATTTGACCCCATGTGCTACCTCTCTCGTCCCCCGATGGACGAATTGTTAATTTATATTTTACTTTTTTAGTCAGGTATACAAATTAAATTTATACGCTGTATTAGTAAAACGCAAATTCCTAAATTGTTTCACTTTATATGCGGTCTTTATTTCGGGTGTTCCATATATCGTGCGCTTTGCTAATTGAATCGTTGTAGCTGTCCGTATCGCCTTTTGTAAATAGCGTAACAGCTATCGTCATTATGATTGCACCTTCGCCGTATTCATTCTTTTCTGTGCCTTTCCATACACCGCGTAACCCACTGATATCCAATTGAGCAGGTTTCACGTGACGAGTGCTGTAAAGCGCCGGCCATTCAGTAACGGATTGTTCGCCATTGTGAGAGGTATAAACGGGGCAGGGGGCATCTGGATTACATTCGATTTCACCGCCATCACCTTTGATGACAGCCATACGCGATTGATTGAGCAACGTTGCTGCACCCTGATGAATTTCTTGATAGCCGGGATGGAAGATTCCCTGCATTTGGCAGGGGGCATCAAAAGGATTCAGCATGCGTGAAACGGTATGTACTGGTGATCTCAGGCCAAGAAGATCTCTAAGGTCGATCAGTTGTTGCAGGCGTGGAAAAAAATTATCCAGTCCTACATAGGCAAATCCTTCTGTAGTGACTGTAGTAGCTGCTTCTGAAAGTGAGTTGCAGACGGGAATGCCTAATTGCGAGAGTACATCTGGCGTATATAGGCGGTCATCTTTGCGCCCTTTTAGGCCGTGCATGAATATCTTCATCCCGCTATCTACCATGGCTAATACGCTTGGGATATACCATGGCAGGTGGCGGCGTTTGCCTGCATAACTGGACCAGTCCACGTCAACGGCAGGGATGCTACCTGGCAGTGCCATACGCTTACGTACAGCGGTTACAAAGCCGGCAACCTCTTCTGGCGTCTCCTCCTTTACCCTCACCAGCATCAGAAATGCTCCCAGCTGTTCCGGCTCGACATGCCCATCGAGAATCATGCCCATAGCTGTTTCGGCTTCGTCTTGGGTTAACGAGCGCGCGCCTTTCTTACCACGGCCTAAAATGCGGATAAATTCAGAAAACGGGTGTAGTTCAGTACTCATGGGGAAATCCGGATATGCCTCAACGAAAAAAGCCCCGCAACTGGCGGGGCTTTTAGTTTAGTGCGTTGCTTGAATTTAAGCTACAGGCTTAATCGTCGCTGCTGAAGGCACCAATCAATTGCAGCAGAGCGGTGAACAGGTTGTAGATGGCCAGGTACAGGCCAACTGTTGCCATTAGATAGTTAGTTTCGCCGCCGTTCACGATGTTGCTGGTCTCAAACAGGATCAGGCCACACATCAGTAGCACCACTGCACCAGAGATGGCCAAAGAGACAACACTCATATCCATGTCGAATACCAGCGCGCACACCAGTGAGATCAAAGACATGACGATTACAGCGATCATGCCGGCCATCAGGAAGCCGCCCATGAAGCTAAAATCCTTCTTGGTGGTCAGTACATAGGCTGACAGCCCCAGGAAGGTGAGGCCAGTTGTGGCAAGGGCATTCATTACTATCGCACCGCCGTTAGCCATAGCCAGGTAGTGATTGAGCACTGGGCCCAAACCAAAGCCCAGCAGGCCGGTAATGGCAAATACAACGCCCAGGCCAGCGGCAGAGTTGGCTGTTTTAGGCAAAACAAACCAGATCAGCGCCATGGAAACCAGAGAGCAAATCAGGCCGGTGAACCAAGGTGGCTGAACCACCATAGAGATGCCAGCGGTGAACGCGCTGAACAACAGAGTGATAGAAAGCAGGCTATAGGTATTACGTACGACTTTGCTGGTATCAACGCTACCGACAGCGGTTGAATCCATAACTCGTGCTACGGGTCTCATTGCAGTTAACTCCTGTTTATAGAAAATCCGTTGAATATTGGGGGTATTCCCATACTCTGACCGTAGTCTACCATCAAAGTTTCTGATTGAAAGAGTCGGGAAAATTAAAAAAATATGAAAATTAGTGAAATTTTTTTTCGATAAGTACTAGAAATTTCTGAAAATATTGGTATCATCTCGCTCCGTTGTCACTCA
>JBNKYV010000045.1:0-3629 GCA_050301075.1 Gammaproteobacteria bacterium | reverse complement strand
GTCTGCTGATAAGTCAGCGCTATTGTAACGGATGAGTACTAAAAATGATTTTTAATACTCGTCCGCTGAAGCACTTGTTTGCGGAGTGCAGATTTTCTTCGGTACAAAGCGCGTGCGTATCACCCGTTCTTCGACCTGACGATCGACCGTATCAAAGGCATGCTGACAAATACATTCCCCCCAGCGTAGACAGGTGCAGTGTTCACACGGAATCTGATCTGTCACAGTCGTCATGGGTTGAATCTCTTCATACTCTTCTTCAACCATTACTTCGCGACATTCTGGTGCGACCTCGCTGGTTGTATTCTCTTGTGATACGTAGCGGGTGTCTGGGTCTTTGAAACAGCTATTGAGTGATATCTCTCGGTCTAATGTGTGTGCGTGTTTGATGTGAGAGGGAAGCTGCATGATCTCTCTTTCGATAAACACCATGTTCTTTCTCTGCAGAATGCCAACCTCAACCAGCGTGTTAGCAGCCCAGCAATCGGCCTGATGCTCCCCGTTTTCAGGAACCAATGCATAAGTGTGGCCTAGCGAGTGATGGGCACAGGCGTGTGCGTAGAGAAATGTCTGTGAGTCTGTAGACAGGTATTTACCGATCTCCGAGTCCCAGATGATAGTGGGGGTATCCTCATGGAACGAGGCTTCAATATTCTTGCCGCCTTTGACATCTTTGAGGACAACTTCCTGCCCTGTGACGTCGTAACAGTTGTCCCAGATAATATCCGAGTTCGCTTGTGCAATGCCTTGAAAGAGCATTACCACAAGGAAAAATGCGATCCGTATGTCCATATGCTGGTTCCTTATGGATGACGGCCAGTAGAGGAGCTGCTCGTGTGCTCTAGGCGTGTTTCTTCGTATTCACTCTACATAACCGTCAGTGGTTTTTGTTATCCATAAACCAATAACTACGGGCACTTCCATTGCCGTTTGGCTTTGATCTGTTTGGGACGGATCTTCCTGATCCAGATAAATACACAAACAGAATGAGGCTATTATATCACTATTCAAAATTTTGCATGACAGCGAAAACAAGCCTTAGTGTGGCAGTCGTGTATTTGGGTGTGCTAAGGTCTGCCGCTGTTTCTCAATGGCTGGAGTAAGGATTCCATGACGGCTGAAGACGACAAAAACGAACGTCACCGTAAACGCATGCAGCGTCAAAAAGAGCTGGTGGATGCCAGTATTGCCCGCGCCGATGAGGATCGCGGCATTATTGTGGTCAATACGGGCAACGGCAAGGGTAAGAGCAGCTCTGGCTTCGGTATGATTGCCCGTGCGCTGGGTCACGGCATGCGCGTGGCGGTGATTCAGTTCATCAAGGGCAGTGACACCACCGGGGAAGAGAGCTTCTTCCGTCAGTTCGATAACGTGGAGTATCACGTGATGGGCGAGGGCTTCACCTGGAATACCCAAGATCGCGAGCGCGATATCCAGACTGCCGAAAAGGCGTGGCAAAAGGCCTGCGAATTTCTCAGCGATGAACGCTACAGCGTAGTGCTGCTCGATGAGCTTAACATCGCGCTTAAGCTGAAATATCTCTCGGTAGAAAAAGTGATCGAGCAGTTAAAGCAGCGCCCCTATATGCAGCACGTGATTATCACTGGCCGCGCCGCGCCCGATGAGTTGATCGAGATTGCCGATACCGTGACTGAAATGCGTGAGATCAAGCACGCCTATAAGGCCGGTGTGAAGGCGCAGAAGGGGATTGAGATGTAGGAGGCGATCTCTCTCCTCCTATTTGAATGATTTAATTCATCATGCCCCGAGCGCTCGCCTAAAGCGTCTACTCTTGGTGCGGCGGGAACCTTAGTGCTTGGGGATTTCAAAGCACCCTACGGGCATAAAGGGAGAGGTTTTCTCCCCTTGGTTGCGTCGGGGTGGATACCCTGACGCGATATATCAATTTATCTCACCGCTGTCGGCGATGTTTTTGGTGATGGCGATATATTGGTCAATCGTCTCGCGCTCCTTCTCCTTATCCGCGGCTGCGATAAAGCGGCGGATCTCTTCCAGTGCCTCGTCGTGGCGGTTCAATTTCCATAGGGTATTGAACAGAGCGATAGAGAATTGGCCGATGCCAGGGGCCATTAACACCAGGCGTTCGAAGACCATTTCTGCTTCTTGCAACTTGTCGGCGCAGAAGTAGGCACCACCCAACATCAGTAGTGCAGGCTGGTTGTTGGGCTCCTCTTTCAGGATCTCCAACAGCATCATGCGAGCGTCTTCGTGCTGACCGTTTTCAGAGAGAGTGCGTGCCTGTTTCAGACTTTGTTCTATATCTAATGTCATGAGAATTTTTCGGGTAGGGTCTAAAAACGCTCTATTTTACCCGTTAATTGTAGCTATTTCACAGTTTTACCAGTGTGCGCCCCTCGGTTTTGCGATCCAGCATCGCCTCAAAGGCCGAGGGCAGGTCGTCCAGCAGAATGGTTTTTTGGTGGATGATATCCAGATGCTGGGGCTTGAGTTCGTTGCCCAACCGTTGCCAGATTTTTCCGCGTAAGGTGTTAGGGCAGTTGGTTGAGCTAATTCCTAAAATACTGACGCCGCGCAAAATGAATGGCATGACAGTCGTATTTAGTTCGGCGCCTGCGGTAAGCCCAATAGAGGCAATATTGCCCCACTCTTTAACCGTGCGGGTGAGCCAAGCCAATGTTTCGCCGCCTTCCATATCCACAGCGCCACCCCACAGGCCTTTTTCCAGAGGACGAGAACCAAAGTCGATTTCATCACGCAGCATCACTTTGTGCGCACCAAGGTTAGTGAGCTTCTCTCTCTGTTTCTCTTTGCCGGTGACCGCGACGACCTCATAGCCACTGTTGGAGAAAATATCTACGGCCAAATTGCCAACACCACCTCCAGAACCGGTAATCACAATCGGCCCCTTACTGGGGTTTTGACGATTCTCTTCCAGGCGATGCAGCGCCAACGCAGCTGTGAATGCCGGTGTGCCCATCACCATGACTTCAAAGAGTCCCAAACCTTTGGGAACGGGAATCACATGTTTGGACTTGGCGCGTACATATTCCGCATAGCCGCCGTCGTAAATCTCGCTAAGGCCGCAGCCTGTGATCAGAACCTCATCACCCTCTTTAAATTGTTTGCAGGTAGAGCTATGCACCACACCAGAAACGTCAATGCCGCCAACCAGGGGGGAGCGTCGCAGAATCTTGCCTTTGCCGGTGCCAGCTAACGCATCTTTGAAATTGATGCCGGAATAGGCCGCTTTGATAACCACTTCTCCTTCAGTGAGGTCATCTAGTGTGATGTTTTCAATATTCGCGCGAATGGTGCCGTTGTCGTCGTGAATGCGAAAAGCGCGGAATGGTTTCATGTGTTTTACCTTTTAATTTTTTTTGTTTCCGCATCTTCGTTTGAATTTGTTGCTAATCATCCATGATTCAGCGGGTGTATTTGGTAAAAATACGATGTAGATCGTCATGGTTGTATAAATCTATACATTTCATGATCTCTACCTGTTCACCTGATTTACTACTGTAATCCTTTTTGAGCCATTGGCCGACAAGCGTACGTGCTTCTTCATATGCCTCAAGAGGCATATTGGCATATTCTCTATATCCATTAGCTGCACTGGCAATATTGGACTCGAGTTTCTCAGATTCCCC
>JBNKYV010000044.1:0-7903 GCA_050301075.1 Gammaproteobacteria bacterium | reverse complement strand
ACTCTTCACCGCCGTAACGATAAACAATGTCGGTGCTGCGGATGGCGGCTGTTGCCGCTTCAGCTACCGCTTTGATGACGCAATCACCCATGCTATGGCCGAATGTGTCATTGATCTTTTTGAAGTGGTCGATATCCATCGCTAGTAGCGATAGCTCAGTACCATGGCGGCGAGCTAATGTGATTTCGCGTTCGATGGAGGCGTCCATGCTGGCACGGTTGTTGACGCCGGTCAGTGGATCTTTGTGCGCAGCTTCAAGTGCTTTTTGATAGAGCAGGCCGTTGCGCAGTGGATATACCAAGCCACACAGTAGAGTTTCTACCAGAGTGGTTTCCAGTTTTGAGAATTTTTTACGGCGACTAATAACCAGTTCGCCCAACGCTTCGCCGGAGACGATGAGGCGATAGGTGCAGCTGTGAGTGGCGGGTTTGCCGTAGGTATGGCTAAGGTTGAGCTCTTTATGTGTGTAGCCGACGAACTGGAACTCGATCATCTTGGCGATTTCATGGATGAATATCTCGATGATTTTTTCTACTTCAAGTGTCGTTTGCAGCACCCCGGAAAGGCGCAAGGCTTTTTCCAGGTCATCGCGATTGTCCAAATTCTCGGTAACCGGCATCGATAGGGCCAGATTACCAAGGCGGTCATAACGCGGTTGGCTGAAATCTTCTTTCACGACTACATTCATGTGCAAATCCTCCTGCATTGCTCTTGCTATGCGAGTAACGTGCCAGTTTTGCTAAAAAATAAAAATTCAAACAAAAACATGTGCTTGCAAAAGCTGTGTGCAGCGAGTTTATTTTAAGGTCAACGCTTTGACAGTACTTGCGGCATGGTTTTGCCTGTCATTTTGACGTTGCGTATTGCCCGTTGATCCACCCCTAAAACACGAAAAATCACGTTAATTCATGGTGATACTGCAGAAAATTATAGTTCTGGAATAGAAAAGTGCAACAACTTAGCTAACTTGCCACCTATGCTGTCATTGTTGCGAGTGTTGGAGAAGTGAGTTTGGGAGCTCTTCTTTAGTTAAATCTGGGTAGATATCCAAGGGGGAGTATGTGTATGCTTAGCGGAATAACTATAAATCAGAGGGTAATCGGGCCTTATTATTAACGGTCCGCGGGGTTTGCTTGGATGCGTACGTATACATTAAAAGGTGAAAAAGACCTAAAAGCCTTGTTGCAGGTGCACAAGCGCATGACGGACATGCGTTTGGGTGAGGTATTGCTTGAAGAAAAACTGATCAACAACGAGCAGCTGCAAACAGCGCTTGAAGCTCAAAAAGAGTTCCGCACTGGTGCCCGCCACCTTGGGCAAATTCTGGTCAAGTCAGGCTTGGTGACGCCAGACCAACTTAATATTGCTCTAGCCAAAAAACTGGCGATTCCATATGTGCGTATCGAGAGCTTTGAAGTGAGTTCGGAATTGCTGGCACGCGTGCCGGGCGAAATTGCAATTCAGCATCGGGTGTTGCCGTTGGCAATTATCGATAGCTCTCTAGTGGTGGCAATGCAGAATCCACTCGATCAATCGGCCCTGGATGCATTGCGCTTCAACGCCAAGATGAATATCGAAGCGGTCATGGCCTCCGGTGACGAGCTGGATACTGCGCTAGGCAAACACTACAACCGTTACGAAGAAGACGAAGAGTTTGAGGCCCTCGAAGACCTCAAAATGGATATTGTCGATGAGCCCATCGATGATCCAATGGAGGCGGTGCACAATATTGAGCAAGAGGCGAAGAAGGCGCCAATCGTACGCCTGCTAAATGCTATTTTGGTTCAAGCGGTGAATAACGGTGCCTCGGATATCAATATTCGCCCAGAGAAAGATCGTGTAAACGTCTTTTACCGCATAGATGGCAAGATGCAGTTTGTGCGAACCCTGCATAAATCACTGCTACCAGCGTTGGTAAGCCGCGTGAAAATCACCGGGCGCATGGATATCGCCGAGCGTCGTTTGCCGCAGGATGGTCATGCGCGTATGAAGCGCGGTGGTAAGCATGTCGATCTACGTATTTCCGTTATGCCTACGGTTAACGGTGAGAGTGTGGTCATTCGTGTTCTGGATAAAGAGGGTGGTTTTAAACCGCTGGACGAGCTGGGGCTGCGCGATCACGATTTGAATCTGGTACGCCGCTTAATCTCACGCCCTAATGGCATCTTTTTAGTTACAGGTCCCACCGGTTCTGGTAAATCGACCACCTTGTACGCGATTTTGGATGAAGTGAAACGCTCCAATCCTCATATTCTCACCGTTGAAGATCCGGTGGAGTACGATATGGAAGGGGTAGAGCAGATCCAGATCAAACCCAGCATTGGTTATACCTTTGCCGCGGCTTTGAAAAACTTCCTGCGTCATGACCCTGATGTGATGATGGTGGGGGAGATCCGTGATGAAGAAACTGCGCATATCGCCAACAAAGCGGCCCTGACCGGTCACTTGGTATTCAGTACGTTGCACACCAATGATGCGCCTTCGACGATTACGCGTTTTCTAGATATGCGGATTGAACCATACCTGCTGAGCACCACGCTGCTAGGGGTTATGGCGCAACGCCTGATCCGTGTTAACTGTAAACACTGTGTGGAAGAAGAGGTTATCGACCCAGCTATACGTCGTATTCTCAAAGTAGAGGACGACGAAAAATTTTACCGCGGGACCGGTTGCCTGAAATGCCACTACTCCGGTTATCATGGCCGGGTATCTGTTATCGAATTGCTAGCGGTATCACCTGAAATCTCTGAATGCATTGTTAAAAACCGACCCTCCTCGGAAATCGGCAAAATTGCCAAAGAGCAGGGTATGCGTTCTTTGCAGGAAAATGCCTTGGAGATCGCCCGTACCGGAAAAACGTCGCTTGAAGAGGTGTACGCACTTTACGCCGAGAAGTAAGCGCCGAGAGACAATTGCTGTTAAACTTCGCGCTCTGATGAGTGTCTGAATTGTCGTTTAGCAAAGTTCTGTCATTGCACTGAGATTTTACCGTGAGTATTTATATAGAGAATGAGGCTGCAATGCGTCAGTTGGGTGAGCGCGTCGCGCAAGCCTGCCCGCGTGGCTGTGTTATCTATTTAATCGGTGATCTGGGGGCTGGCAAATCTACCTTTGCACGTGGTTTTCTGCGGGCGTTGGGGCATGAAGGTTCTGTAAAAAGCCCAACCTACACGTTGGTGGAACCCTATCAGCTAGAAAATCATACCGTATATCATATGGACCTCTACCGCCTTGCTGATCCCGAGGAGTTGGAGTATCTGGGGTTGCGCGACTGGCTGGAAGAGGAGGCCATCTTGCTCGCTGAGTGGCCGCAACATGGTGATGGTGTGTTGCCAAAGGCGGATTTGGTTATCGGTATCGAGTATCAAGGTGAAGGGCGAGACCTGACATTATCAGCAAAAAGTGATGCAGGTACAAAACTCATAGAAAAAATAGGGCTATAATTGGCGGTATGAGCCAATTGGGTCTAAAGTAATCGTCGCAAGAGACGAAAAAACAAAGGTAAAGACGATATATTTTGATCGTTTTCTAGGAAAAACTTGTATCTTCCTGGAAAGTATGAGAAAAATTTATAATCAGGGTGGTTGTAACTGGTATTGCTGTAATGGGACTGCAAAAGCAAATGAAACGGATATTGTTATTGCTCATGCTCATTATGCTGCCGGTTTCCGGGAGCTGGGCAAATAATACACTTAAATATGAGTCGCTACGCGTTGGGCTGAATGATAGTCAGGTCAATGTGGTGCTTGATTTGGGCGGCCCTGCCAAAATCAAATATTTCTCTCTCTCCAAGCCAAACCGCTTTGTGGTTGATGTGCTTGATGTTGTTCGTACAGGCAGTAAGCCTGCAATCGACTTTTCACATACGCCTATCAAGAACATTCGCACCGGTATCCGTAAAGGCACCGACCTGCGTATGGTGATTGAGCTTGAAGAGAAGGTCACCGGTAAAGCGTTTGTTGTACCGCCATCGGGTGGTAAGGGGCATCGTCTTGTCGTTGAGTTTGATGCACCGGAATCTAAGTATGTTGCCGTGGAGAACAAGCCGGCTCCTGCGCCTGCGAAGTCGCACGCGGTGGAAATGCAAAGTGCTCCTGTTGTTAAAGAAACACCACGCCTAATCACCAAAAAAGAGATTGTTAAACGTGCTCCAGAGCGTGACCTGGTTATCGCGATTGATGCTGGTCATGGTGGGGTGGACGTCGGTGCCAGTGGGCATCGAGGCACGCGCGAAAAAGATGTGGTGCTGGCAATTGCCAAGCGTCTGGAAGCGCTGATCAATAAAGAGCCAGGCATGCAGGCGTTGATGATTCGTGATGATGATTACTTTGTTAGCTTGCGTAACCGCATCAATAAAGCACGTACGCACCGGGCGGATATGTTTATCTCGATTCACGCGGATGCGTTTCCGGATAAACGCGCGAAAGGCTCTTCTGTATACGCACTCTCCCAACATGGTGCGACAACTGAAGCGGCGCGTTTTCTGGCAGATAGCGAGAATGCTTCTGACCTGATTGGCGGTGTAACGCTAGATGATAAAGATGAGCTACTGGCATCAGTACTGCTGGATCTTTCACAGAATGCGACGATTGAGGCCAGCCTTGATGTTGGTGGGCGAGTACTCAATGGTTTGAAAACTGTTGGTAAGGTACACAAGCACCGCGTTGAACAGGCGGGGTTTGCGGTATTGAAGTCGCCTGACATTCCTTCGATTCTGGTGGAGACTGCTTTTATCTCCAATCCGGCGGAAGAGAAAAACCTGACTACAGCTGCTTACCAACAAAAGCTGGCAACAGCGATGTTAAAGGGGATTCGCAGTTACTTCATTCATAATCCTCCCCCAGGGTCTCGTATTGCCGCAGCGCGTGAGCGTGAGCATGTCATCAAGAGTGGCGATACCTTGTCCGGTATTGCTGTTCTGTACAACGTCAGCATGCAGACATTACGTTCAGCCAACGGCTTGAGAAATGATCGCCTGCGTGTTGGCCAAGTATTACAAATTCCAAATAGCTAGCACTGCACAGTGGCGCGGGTTTGGTTGCTTACCACTCGCTAGCTATTCCACTTACTAGATAAGCCTTCCCTTTCTGCTAAGTTTCAGCGCATGCTGAAAGCTCTATTCTCCCGTTGGCATCTGTTTGATGTAGATATCGTGTTTGGAATAGGGGATCTCGATATGGTTGGCGATGAATTGCTTATAGATCGTGCTGTTTAATGCGTCTATTGCACGGCCGCGTAGTTCGGGGTTTTCAACCCAGCACAGTAGTTCGAACTCTAACGCCGAAGCACCAAACAGGCGAAAGCGAACACGGGGTTCAGGGTCCTGACAAACTTCTTTCTCGGCTTTAGCCACATCCATCAATACCTGTTTTACCAGGTCTATATCGCTGCCGTAGGCAACTCCCACTGCAACGCGAATGCGAAACTTTTCATGCGGCCCGCCTGATTCGTTAACAATACGTGTGTTCCCCATTATTGAATTGGGGATGGTGACCTCCACATCATCGCGTGTCAGGATGCGTGTGCTGCGAATACCGATATGTGTGACTTTGCCGCGTTCGCCACTTTCCAATACCACGTAGTCGCCAATTTTGTAAGGCGTGTCAGCCATAATCAGTACCCCGGCGAAGAGGTTGGCCAGCGTATCCTTGGCTGCAAAACCCACCGCAATACCAATGATGCCAGCGGATGCGAGCCAGGCTGTCATGTCGATGTTCCATGTTTCGAACAGGAAGTAGATGGCGAGTACGGTGACAAATACGACGGCGATGTTGCTGAATAACGGTAGTGTTTGGGCTCGCACGATGGAGTGACTGTCCGCGCGTTTACTGATCTTGATCAATATTGCGCGCAATACACGCATGACAAAAACAGACCAGATAAGAATCAGTGCGCTGAAGGCAATGCTATGGCCAATGTTGGTGGCGGTTTCTGGCAGTTCTAACAGCATCACACAGGCGAGTATGCCAATCAAAATGACCGACCAATAAAGCGGCATGCGCAGTGCGCGAACAACAGCATCATCGAGGGAAGAGCCAGTGCGTTTAACGATTTTCTGGATCACTTTGGTGACAATAAAGGCTGTGATGTTAGCGACAGCAAATGCCAGCAGCAGCGCCATAATGCCGCGCATATAGGGATGCTTACCAAACAGATCAAGCAACGGTTGGAAGTAGTCGAGTATGGTTTGCATGGCTGTACTCTCCAGAAAACGGCGCTGGGGTTATAGGGTTCGAAGTATCTAGTGCTCAATTCAAATAGAGGGTTACTCTTGAAATTATTCTTGGCCCACCTGAACGATTTTGACTTCCCGCTGCGGGAATGGAATCTGAACATTATTCTCTTTCAATGCATCCCAAATCATCAGGTAGAGATCTCCGCCAACGCGGTTTTCACCATCGTCGATGCCCTCCATCCAGAACTCGATAAGGATATCCACACCCGATTCACCAAAACCGCAGATTTCAGCGTCGGGGCGCTCTTCAATCGGCAGGTCATCACCGCTCAGTACGCGCGGGTGATTGGCGACCACTTTACGCAACAGGTCAAACAGTTTGTGTAGGTCGGTGCTGTAGGCGACCTGAAATTCGATGGAGTAGCGCTGCTTTTTGTTTTTGTGAGTCCAGTTGGTAAAACTGGTGGTGATAAATTGTTCGTTAGGCACCATGATGTCTTTGCCATCGTAGGTTTCCAATAGGGTCGAACGCATATTGAGTTCGCGAATGGTACCCTTGCGGCCATCGGCTAGCTCAATGTAGTCACCTACCGATAGCGAGCGATCAAGCAGCAGGATGATGCCGGATATAAAGTTTGACGCAATCGCCTGCAAGCCGAAACCCAGCCCCACACCCAAAGCACCACCAAACACTGCCAATGCGGTGATGTTGATGCCCATCACCTGTAGTAACAGCAGGAAGATAAGTAAAAACACGCCCACCTGGAATATCTTGGCCAATACCTCGCGGGTGCCGATATCCAGCTGCTTCTGTTGGCGAATCACCCGCTGTCCAACGATGTTGGACATACGCCCCAGCCAGAACAGAATAGCGCCGAACAAGGTTACGCGGATGATGCCGTAGACTGAGATATCGATGTTGCCAATTTCGATATTTAGCGACTCAAGGTAGGTCACTATTTTTTCGAGGACGCCAAAGACCTGAAGAACAGCTGCCGGGATTAGTACCCATCTGAAGATGATCTTTATAAAAAGGTTCTGGACGAAATTTTTGATGATGGTATGAAACAGCAGTACTACAGCCAGCCCCTGGACAATACGCACCAGCCAGCTCTGTTTGACCAGACTGTCAGAGAGATCAACACAGATGGTCAGAAACAGAATGATGAACAGTGGCAGCACCAAATCCCGTACGGCGTAGAGTGTCTGACGCAAAAAGGGCAGTCCGCGCTTTGCTTCCGCGCCGGTGCTGAATGTGCGCATGCTACGTTGTAAAGGAGCAGAAAAACCGTAAGCAAAGATGATGGCTGTCACGATCAGCCCAAGTTGTGCATACAGCTCTGGGCTGTTTAGGAGAGTTAAAAACTTGTCAGATTGCTGATTAAGCGTCTGCAGTATGCTGTTGGTGTCCACGTAGTGATTCCACGTTTTATGGGTATTACTCTCGATTGTAGCCCAGTTTTACACGTGCGAATCATCAAGCGGGAACAGGTTTTGAGATTTGAAAAGGCGTCATAGCGATTGGGGCCGTGAGTCATGCTAATGAGTCACGTATAATGAGTCGTTTTACCGACCGACAGGGTAGTTTTTAGTGAAACGCGTACATCGACTCTCGTCCCATCTAGCCAACCAGATCGCTGCCGGTGAGGTGGTGGAGCGGCCGGCCAGCGCAGTCAAAGAGCTGGTCGAAAATGCACTGGATGCCGGTGCATCCTCTGTCAGGGTGAG
>JBNKYV010000043.1:0-4099 GCA_050301075.1 Gammaproteobacteria bacterium | reverse complement strand
TGGATCTGGGTAATCAGGATGCTCTGGACCCTAACAAACATATGCAGCAGTCTATGGTTGGTGGTGATTCACCTCATGGTGATCAAACCAATATGGCGGCACAGATTGAGATGATGGTTGCAAATCTTGCCCAACGTCTACAAGAAAACCCACAAGATATCGAAGGCTGGGTGATGCTGGCTCGCTCATTCAGTGTGCTGGGTCGTTATCAAGAAGCGGTTCAGGCCTACGAGAAAGCGATTCAATTTGTAGGTGACGATCCCAATATTTTGACTGACTATGCAGATGCCATTGCGATGTCTTCAGGGGAAAGTCTGGAAGGCAAACCGCTTCAGCTACTGCAAAAGGCTGTAAGCCTTGATCCAAACAATCAAAAAGCGTTGTGGTTGATCGGTACGGCATTATTTGAACGTGGTGATTTCACTGGTGCCATTGAGCACTGGGAGCATTTGCTGAATATCTTGCCAGCGGGTTCTGATGATGCTGGTGCTATGCGCGGTAATATTGCCGAAGCACGCAATTACCTGGAGCGTCAGCGTAAAGGTGAATTTGGTGCCGCACCTCCCGTAACAAGTCTAGACGACACGTTGAGTGGCAGTGGTAGCGCTAAGATTGACCACGCGCCAGCCAAAGTGGCTAAGGTGAGCGGCACGATTACTATTGATGAAAAGCTGGCTGGTAAAGTAGATGCGGGTGATACGCTATTCGTGTTTGCTAAGGCGGTCAGAGGCCCTCCTATGCCGTTGGCGATTATCAAAGGTAGCGCAAAAGAGTTGCCTATCGAATTTACGTTGGATGAAACGATGGCCATGATGCCTGCGATGAGTCTGGCGAAGTTTAACGAAGTGGTCATCGGTGCCCGTGTTTCTAAAGGTGGTAATGCCATCGCTCAAAGCGGTGACCTTGAAGGTTATGTGGCTAAGCCTGTTACGGTTGGCTCGGAAGGCGTTGAAGTTCGCATCGATACGGTTGTGCCGTAACGCTGCATCAATGAAACGTTTCGTTGTTATGGTGGCTGCTTGCCTGTTGGCAAGCAGCCTCAACGGATGCAACAGCGAAACATCATCTCCTCGCTTGGATATGCTTCGTACCGGCGAGCCTTTTCCTGATGTTTCCTTTGTCGGATTCGATGGCAACAAGACCCAACTCTCTTCTTACCGCGGCAAACTTATCGTTCTAAATTTATGGGCGACTTGGTGTGAGCCGTGCCGTCGTGAAATGCCCCATTTGCAGCAGTTGAGTGATCAATTGGATGCACGGCGCTTTCAGGTTATCGGCCTTGCCGGTGATGATGATCCCCACGCGGTGCGTGAGTACCTAATCGATAAAGGTGTGCGCTTTACCAACTATATAGACCCAGGGCAGGAGACAGCCAAAAATGCCTTTGGTGTGCAGATATTCCCTTACACGTTTCTGATCGCTCCAGATGGGAAATTGATTCAGCGTATCCCGGGGCCACGTGAGTGGCATCAGCCGCAAGTGGTTGAGCTGCTGGAAGCTGCGTATTCAGGCGACTATTCAGGCCTCTAGGGGCTGCCTGGAATGTCGCCTGTCGGGCGACAGTAATCGCGTAGAGTGTTACTATTAGCGCAATTTAATCGGCTAATCGTTTATAAAAAATGACTGATCGAAAACAGATAATACGACGCATCGCAATTTTGTGTCTCATATTGCTGGGTGGGGTATATGAAATAACCGCTCATGCGGCTGATATTCGCAAAGGTGCGAAGCTGTACAACTCGCATTGTGCAGGGTGTCATGGCGCCTCTGGGCAAGGTGGAAGCATGCCTGGTACACCTAATTTTCGCCGTGGTGAGGGGCTGTTCCAGCCAGACGCCAAGTTGCTGGAACTATTGCAAAACGGCCGTGGTGTTAAACCCGCATATCGAGGTTTGATGACCACCAAAGAGATGCTTGATGTTATTGCTTACTTGAGAACTCTAAACTAATGCGCTTTTGGTTAACGATAGCAGCGGCTGGATTGATTGCCGGTTGCTCTGATACAGAAAACTCATCTCCTCAAACTTCATCTGATACGCCGGCGGCAAATGTTGCACAGAGCACGCCGCAACCACAGGCTGAAATAAAACAGGCGCCCGCTGACGATCCTTGGCACGTTATTGAAGCCTTTGAAGTGGGGAGTGATATCTATGTGCGTTCTTTGGCATTGGATGCTGATCGAAATGCTTTGTGGGTAGGAACATCCGGCGGTGTTCATGAAGTAGATCTGGCCACTCAAGAGTTGCGAGGGACATTCACTCGGGCCGATGGCTTGGCTAATGAATATGTTTTTGCGATCCATGTAGATAGCAAAGGCAATAAATGGTTCGGTACCAATGGCGGTGGCACTTCCCGTTACAACAACGGTGAATGGCAAGTGTTCTTCCCTATGCACGGTTTGGCTGACTACTGGGTTTACAGTTTTGGTGAGCAGGTGGACGGTGGCCTGTGGATTGGTACCTGGGCTGGTGCCAACTATGTTCCACCCAATGGCGGCAAGATGAAAACCTACTTCAATGAGTTGGTTAACGAATGGGTATACGGTATCGGCGTAGATTCCAAGCAGCAGGTCTGGTTTGGTACTGAGGGCGGCGTATCTATGTTTGATGGCGCCCAATGGCGTGAATGGACTCACAAAGAAGGCCTGGGTGCTGCTAACGAAAGTAATCTCCCGATCAGTTTAAATACTGGTCTTGGTACACGCTCACGTCATGATTTGAATGTAGGCGCTGAGGGCCAAGCTACATACAACCCCAATTACGTTTTTTCTATTCTGGTAGATAAAAATGACGACGTTTGGGCTGGCACATGGGGCGGTGGCGCCAGTCGCTTTGATGGTGATAAGTGGCATAACCTCTCATCCAAAGATGGCCTAGCTGGCAATATTGTTTACAGCATCGCCGAAGGCGACGACGGTTCATTATGGTTTGGTACCAATCGTGGCCTGAGTCGTTTCGACGGCCAGAACTGGTATACCTATGGCCGCGAGGCCGGGGTGATTTCGGAACATGTCTATGCGATTGCCATTGTGCCTGGTAACGAGGTTTGGGTGGGGACGCGCGGCGGTGTAACACGCCTGGGTTTAAAACAGTCGGATAACAGTGCAGGTGAAAAGAATGAAGATTAATTCAACTGTTTTGGCTTTCGGAGTATTGGTGGGTGCCGGTGCAATTGTTGGAGCCTATCAATTAGGTCAGCAAGGCGGTGCGTCTTCTGATAAACAACCTGAAACAGCTGTAGAGAAGGTGGCAACTCAATCTGCAAGTAATGGCCAGACGACACGTAGCGTAGATCTGTTTCCTGAAGGTCAACAAACAAACGGTGGGCCACGTTTTAGCCATTTTCGTGTTGGTAACCGTAACGTGAAGAGTATGTACGCAGATGGTAAATACATCTGGGTAGGTACTTCTGGCGGTGTTATCCGTTATGACATGGATACTGATGATTATCAGCTCTATAACAACAAAAATTCTGGCCTGCTATCAAACGGTATTTTCCATATCAGCCGTTTGGGTGAGCGTATGGCGATTGGTACTTATGGTGGCGGCCTTGCACTGTTTACCCCGGAAACGGAAGAGTGGAAGACCTATAACATCCCGCATGGCTTGGCAGATCAATTTGTTTACGACGTAGTACAGGCTAAAAACGGTGATGTATGGATTGCGACTTGGTCTGGCGCCAACCGCATTCGTAATGGCGAATTTGAGAATCCAGATGCATGGGAAACATTCACGGTTGAAAACACTAATGGTGGCTTGCCTAACCCTTGGGTGTATGCGTTGGACGAAGGCGCAAACGGTGAAATCTGGTTGGCGACTGAAGGTGGTTTGGCGCGTTATCAAAATGGCGAGTGGACCAAGTGGGGCCATGATGACGGTCTAGGTGCGCCTTATGAGGTGGTAAAAGAGGCGATTCAGTTTAATAGCGATCCCGCTAAGGCCTCTATGCATCATCGTCGTCAAAAAGAGGAACAAGGGCTGCAAGAAGTTAAGAACGCCTACAATCCTAACTATGTAATTTCCATGGCTGTAGAGAAAGACGGAACCGTTTGGGCCGGCACTTGGGGGGCAGGCTTAGCAAAATATGACGGTAAAACCTG
>JBNKYV010000042.1:0-7784 GCA_050301075.1 Gammaproteobacteria bacterium | reverse complement strand
TATGCGCTTGCTTAGGCAACGTTTCGTCGTGGAATTCACGCGCTCGCTCTGGATCAAAGCCAAGATTGAATTGATCCTCCCAACGGAATTCAAAACGTGCTTTAGACATGGCATTGTCACGAACCTGCACACCCGGGAAACCCTTCGCCAAGTCTGCAGCGTGGGCGGCAATCTTATAAGCGATGATACCTTCACGCACATCTTCTTTATTCGGCAAACCCAGATGCTCTTTAGGCGTTACATAGCACAGCATCGCAGTACCGTACCAACCAATATTGGCAGCACCGATGGCAGACGTAATGTGATCGTAACCGGGAGCAATATCAGTCACCAATGGGCCCAAGGTATAGAACGGCGCTTCAAAACAATCACGCAGCTCTTTCTCTACGTTCTCTTTGATCATTTGCAGAGGTACGTGGCCCGGGCCTTCGATCATCACCTGCACATCATGCTCCCAAGCGATCTTGGTCAGCTCACCCAGAGTCTCCAGCTCACCGAATTGAGCAGCGTCATTAGCATCGGCCAATGCACCAGGACGCAGACCGTCACCCAATGAGAAGGTGACGTCGTAGGCTTTCATGATCTCGCAGATCTCTTCGAAATGGGTGTAGAGGAAGTTCTCTTTATGATGCGCCAAACACCATTTAGCCATGATGGAACCACCACGGGAGACGATACCGGTCACACGTTCCGCAGTTAGCGGCACATAGCGCAGCAATACACCCGCATGGATAGTGAAGTAATCCACACCCTGCTCGGCTTGCTCAATCAAAGTATCGCGAAAGATTTCCCACGTCAGGTCTTCTGCCTTGCCGTTTACCTTCTCCAGCGCTTGGTAGATCGGCACAGTACCAATTGGCATTGGTGCGTTACGCAGAATCCATTCACGGGTTTCGTGGATGTTTTTACCGGTAGAAAGATCCATCAGCGTGTCGCCACCCCAGCGCGCAGACCAAGCCATTTTTTCTACCTCTTCTTCAATCGAAGAGGTCACCGCAGAGTTACCTATATTGGTGTTGATCTTGGTGCGGAAGTTGCGGCCAATAATCATTGGCTCAATTTCTGGGTGATTGATGTTACATGGGATAACCGCACGGCCAGCCGCAACCTCTTGGCGTACGAATTCAGGGGTGATCTCTTCCTGGATATTGGCACCCCAGCTATGACCCGCATGCTGCTTAACCAGCTTGGTGTAGCGAGGGTCCGCCTTCATTTCTTGCAGGCGATTATTCTCACGAATGGCGATGTATTCCATCTCAGGCGTGATGATGCCCTGTTTGGCGTAGTGCATTTGCGAAACGTTTTTGCCCGCCTTGGCACGACGTGGCGTACGAATGTGCTCAAAACGCAGATGAGCCAGTTCAGGATCTCTCTGGCGTTGTTGGCCGTAATCAGACGTTGGGCCATCCAGCAGCTCGGTGTCGTCACGCTCTAAAATCCAGCTGGTACGTACATCGGGCATACCTTTCATCAGGTCTACCTTGATATCAGGATCGCTGTATGGACCTGACGTATCGTAAACAGTAATCGGTGGATTCTCTTCCAGACCGTTGTCAGTATGTGTCGCAGCTTGCGAGATTTCGCGCATCGGTACACGAATATCCGGGCGTGATCCCTCTACATAGATCTTCTTGGAGCCACCAAAAGGGCGCGTGACCTCTTCTGACAATTGGGCTGTTTTTTTCAGGAAATCTTCTGGAATCGCACTCATGTGTATAAAAACCTCTGGTTAACATTTCGAGGGAGCGCAATCAGCACGCCAGAAAGGCGTTTAGTGAGCGGCTTCCCTACGCCGGCACAAGCAACATTCTCTACCGGATCAGGTTCAAAGGGTGTTATCTCAGCCTATCTGCGTGTATTTACTATATAGAGTAGGCACCCCTAGCAAGCGGCCAAGGTAGCTGAAGGAGGCTGATTTTGCAAGTTGTGGCCATACCGCATCGCGCAACTGGGACTTGCCACAAAACGCCAAAGCGCTTAACCTTGCCGGTTCGTATAAGAATTGAGTTGTATGGGGAGATACCTAACAATGCTAAACGTAGAACAAGCCCGCTTTAACATGATTGAGCAACAGGTACGGCCTTGGGACGTACTGGACCCAAAAGCGCTCGACCTGATGCAAGCGATGCCTCGTGAAGCGTTTGTTCCCGCTGGCTACGAAGGCCTGGCCTACGCAGACATCGACGTGCCTATGGGTAATGGCGACTGCATGCTGGCTCCAAAATATGTTGGCCGCATGCTGCAAGCTGTGGACTTCGATAAAGGCGACGTTGCGCTAGAAATCGGCACAGGCACGGGCTACCTGACTGCTCTGCTGGGCAAAGCCTGCCGTGAGGTCATCAGCGTAGATATCGATCCAGACATGAGCGCAGCGGCCAAGAAAAACCTGGAAGCGCAAGGTATCGACAATGTCACTCTGGAAACAGGTGATGCAGCACAAGGCTGGAACGCCCACGCACCATACGACATCATCCTGATCACTGGTTCTCTACCTGTGTTGCCAGAAGCATTTGAAAAATCCCTGAACCGTGGCGGCCGCCTGGTAGCCATCGTGGGTGACGCTCCAGTCATGGAAGCGATTCTGATCACACGCACCAGCGATACCGAGTGGAGCCGCGAAGTACTGTTTGAAACAGAGATCAAACCTCTGCAAAACGCCGTACAACCACAACGCTTCACTTTCTAAACACTCTTCTAAATAGGGGCTCTCCCTTGCGCCAACTTAAACCTAAAGAGGTGCAGGAATATCTAGCACAGGCTGAGAACAACACTCAGCCTATGCCTGTTTTGCTAGATGTTCGTGAACCACACGAATTCGAATATTGTCACATTGAAAATTCAGTCAATGTTCCATTGGGACAGATACCAGCCGAACTTCAGGAACTCGACCCTGAGCAGGAATATGTATTAATCTGTCATCATGGTGTTCGCAGCCAACGTGCTGGCATGTTTCTCGCGGGCAATGGTTTTGATGCGGACAAATTAATCAATCTGGTTGGGGGAATTGAAGCCTGGGCCTGCGAAGTTGATCCCAGCATGCCCCGCTACTAAACGAGTAACGTTAGGGCACATATTCGACCATGAATAAACTACCTCGCATTATTGCAGCAATGCTTCTTCCTTTAACCAGCACTGTTGCATCTGCAGAGGATCTAAACGAAGTATATGTACTCGCCGTGGAGAGCGACCCTGTTCTTCAGGCAGAGCGCGCCGCCTATGAGGCAAGCACGTTCTCTGAGCGCCAAGCCAAAGCACTCTATCTGCCAAACGTTAATTTCAGCGCTAGCCACACGAATACTGACTCAGAAAACAATATCACCAGCACAACCAGCGACTACACCACCAAGAGCTATTCGCTCTCGTTACGTCAGGCACTTTATCGCCGCGACTACATGACCCAATGGAATGCCGCTGAAGCAGCCACCCAACAGGCGGAAGCGCAGCTGAACGCCGCAGAGCAAACGCTCATCACGCGCGTAGCCCAACGCTACTTCGAAGTGCTCGCCGCACAAGACAGTCTTGAGTTCGCACAAGCGGAAATGAAGGCTATTGAACGCCAGCTGGAGCAGACAAAACAGCGCTTTGAAGTCGGCCTGATAGCCATTACAGATGTGCATGAATCACAAGCCGCTTACGACTTGGCCACAGCCAGCGAAATTGTAGCGAGAAACCAACTCGCCATCAGTCATCAGGCATTGCGTGAAGTCACAGGCCAATTACCAGAAAAGCTACACACGCTGGGCAAGCAGATGGAACTCATCTCGCCGGACCCTGCTGATATCAACGCCTGGGTAGAGGGCGCATTAAAACAGAACTACGAGATTCTCGCTGCAGAAGCGGCCGTTGAAGCAGCCAAACAAGGCTTGGCGGAAAGCCGTTCCGGTCGTCACCCCACACTGGACTTGGTTGCCAGTCGCAGCCACAGCGATAGTGATGGAGGAATGTTTGGAGCACAGGATAGCGACAACACATCTCTGGGCATCGAACTAAATATTCCCATTTATTTTGGCGGCAGCATCGGCGCCGGTATCAGCAAAAGCCGCGCACAACTGACTCAAGCTACTCAGGCACTGGAACAACAACGCCGCACCATCCAACGCCAAGTCAGTGAAGCCTATCTGGGCGTTTTGGCCAGCATCAGCCGCGTAAAGGCGTTAAACCAAGCTGTCACCTCATCCAATAGCGCGCTGAAAGCAACAGAAGCAGGCTATGACGTAGGCACCCGCACTACAGTTGATGTACTGAATGCACGCAGAGAGCTATATAGAGCACAACGCGATTATGCGCGTGCGCGCTACGACTATATTCTAGCCAGTTTATCACTGAAAAAAGCGGCCGGCCTGCTAAGCAGTAAAGATCTGCAACAAATCAATCACTGGCTCACCCCTGCTTCTTAAGACAAGCCTGTTTTAAGAAGTAAACGCTGTAGTTATCCCGTTGAAAGAAACAAAAAAAACATTCAAAGCTTCTGATTATCTGGCACCTAAGTATTGGGGACTATGGCTATGGTTTGGACTCTTACGCCTAACCTGTTATTTACCATACAGCACCATCATCGGGCTTGGCCGCTTTCTGGGCAGTTTGATGTACTACCTGATTCCGCGCCGCCGCCGAATCTCCGAGGTGAATATCCGCTTATGCTTTCCCGAGTTAGATAAAACAGCCCAAGACAAACTGGTTAAAGAGAGCTTTCACTCTGCCGGTATATCAATGCTAGAAATTGCCTGGAGCTGGTGGGGAGCCAAACAAAAACTGGAACACCTATGCCATATCGATGGACTGGAACATTTACAAGCAGCTAAAGAACAAGGCAAAGGGGTTTTATTATTCAGCGCCCACTTCACCTGCCTGGAAATGGGTGGCCGACTGCTGGCACTACACACTCCATTTCATGTCATGTACAAGCCGCATCGCAACCCGTTGTTTGAAGCCGTTATGCGTGATGGTCGCGAGCGCCAATTTGAAAGCGCGATTGAACGCGACAACATCCGCACACTCATCAAAACACTAAAAAATGGCGGCACCTGCTGGTATGCACTGGATCAGGACTTTGGCTATCAGAATGCAGTCTTTGCCCCCTTCTTTGGTAATCAGGCGGCGACACTGGTAGCTACCTCACGCATCGCCAAGATGACGAATTGCGCTGTCGTGCCCTTTTTCAGTCGTCGACGTGAAGATGGCAGCGGTTATCAACTCACCATATTGCCTGCTCTCGAGAATTTTCCATCTAGCGACGACCAAGCAGATGCCACGCTCACCAATGGATTGATTGAAGAGGAAGTTCGTAAATCTCCAGCACAATACCTATGGATGCATCGCCGCTTTAAAAGCCAACCCGGTGGAGAAGATGGCAACGGAGTTAACCTCTATGCCAAGTGAAGTCACATCACCTGATTGGCGTTATCGCATACTCTTCACCCTGCTAGCACCATTGCTAGCCATACACAGCGCAATACAAGGTAAACAAAATAAAGACTGGCGACTGACCAAGCAACGCTTAGGGTTAGGAATACCCAAACGCAATGACAGCCCTATATGGTTTCACATGGCCTCCGTTGGCGAGGTAAACGCTGCGTATCCACTCATTAAAGAATTACGCAAAAAACATCCAGAAATCCCTATTGTTGTATCGACAGTCACCCCGACTGGCGCTGAGAATGCCCGCAAAAAATTTGGCGATGATGTAGAGCATTTTTATCTGCCACTGGATTTCAGCTATGCCAGTAACAAAGCCATCAAACAGATAAAACCACGCTGCGTTGTGATTTTAGAAACAGAGCTTTGGCCGCGCCTCTACTACCAATGCGCCAAGAATAACATTCCGCTTTTGATTGTTAACGGACGTCTATCTGATAAAACGTTAAAACGCCCCGCCTGGGTACACGCGTTTTATAAACGTGCATTGCAGAATGTAGAACTCATTCTGGCACGCTCAAACAAGGATGGTGAAAATTTTGTCTCACTTGGCGCAGATCAAGGCAGCGTTCGCATCATAGACAACATTAAATTCGCACGCACCGCAGAAGATAATGAGGTCACACCGATCAAACTGCCCCGCCCCTATGTCGTTGCAGCATCCACACATAACAACGAAGAGTTGCAGATCAGCCGTGCGTGGTTAAACTCAGAATTAAGCAAAAACCATTTACTCGTTATTGTCCCCAGGCATCCGCAGCGCAAAGACGAGATTATCAAACAATTAAAATCGCTTGATGCGACACTTGCCGTACGTAGCGAAAAACAAATACCAACTCATGAGACCCCAATTTATCTAGCCGATACATTTGGTGAACTACAACAGTTTATTGCCGGGGCAGAATCAGTTTACATGGGAGGCTCAATCATTCCTCGTGGCGGACAAAACGTGATTGAAGTAGCGCGGCTAAGCAAAACAGCCTTGTTTGGTCCACACATGAGCAACTTTGAAGACGAACGAGATCTGCTATTGAACAATCAAGCGGCCTTTGAAATCAGTGACGCCAAAACCCTAATCGAGAAGTGGCAGCAATTACTGGCAGAGCCTGAGCAACTAAAAGAAACAGGCCAACGCGCACAACACGCCATCAACGAAAAAGGTGACATTGCCTTGCGCTACCTAGATGCTATAGAGCCTTATCTATAGATTCTCGTAAGCGTCCAACAAGGCTTTCATCGCCTGATCATCAAAAAAGAACTGCGGCGAATTATTTTTAAACTTGATAAACGAACGCTCTAAACGTTCGATATTGGCCCGCTGCCAAACGGAATTTGCCGCACGCCTTTCACCCTTATCAAAGTCGATAACGTAAACCTTACCAGCATCATCCAACAGAATATTACGCGCATTCAGATCGGCGTGATAAATGCCCGCATCGTGAAAACGCTTGATAATCTTGCCAATCTCGCGCCAAACAGACTCATCCAACGGCTGCGACATTAAAAGGTCCGCCAGCGGAGTAACATTCGGCAAACACAAGGTCACCAAATCTGCCGTATAAAACAGCCCTTTACGCCTAACCCTTGCTGCGACTGGCCGCGGCACAGGCAAACCCTCCGCATACATATCTTTAAGCAAATGCCATTCGCACCAGGCACGCGTTTGCTCCAATCCGGACCAACGATATTTGTCTTCACTGATCTTCGCCACAAGACCACCACGACGATAATGGCGCAAGACAAACTGTTGGTCTTGATAACGAAAAATCACAGCGGCAGCGCGCCCTTGAGCCACGCTAACTAGCGCATCACTATTACGCCAATGCTCAATATCAAAAAAAGTCTGTGCTGGCGGATCAATAAAAGCCGCATCATAAAGATAGAGATCTGAACCCTGTGCAAACTCGCGGGCATCCACAGCTACCTTATCCATGCTCAGGCAAAAACCGTTTACAAGCATCAAACACAACCTGCGGTTGGATATCCGCTATCTTCTTAGTCGGCGACTGAACGATTTGATAACGTTCACTGGGCACGTAAGCACCACTATCATTCGGATCAGTACCACCAAATAACGCCACCAAGTTCGTACCGACCGCCCCACCGATATGCATGGGCCCGGTATCAGTCGTCACCAAGATATTCATGCGCGCCAGCGTTGCTTTGTAACGCTGAAAATCGAGGGGGGGCGTTAACATAGTTACCTTGCCACCACTAAGCTCGACAATTTCTTGACCAACATCGGCTTCCTCAGGCATTAGGTCCATAATGATGCGCATATCGATATTATTTTGTTCGGCATAATCAGCCAGTGATTTTGCGCACTCGGCAAACGAGGCAGTTGGCCAACGACGGCCATCATCCATGTT
>JBNKYV010000041.1:0-6881 GCA_050301075.1 Gammaproteobacteria bacterium | reverse complement strand
CTTGAATCTCATTTATGATCGTATCCAACCTGCGATTCGGGATGATGCTATCTATTCCGCTAGTGCCAAGGGTGTGTTGTATGCTTTTGAGCGTGCCGAGGGCGATAAGCTATGGAAGCAGAAGCTGGATGTTGTGATTTCTGCCGGCGTTGGTATTAACGATGATGCATTGTTTATTGGTACTTCAAAAGGTGAAGTGCTAGCGCTAACACGCGAAAATGGTGAGATTGTCTGGCGCAAGCAGTTGGCGAGCGAGATTCTCACGACACCTGTGGCTACAACGACACGGGTTGTTGTGCGTGCCAGTAACGGTCTCATATACGGCCTAGATGCCGCTAGTGGTAATGAGGTTTGGCAGCATCAACGTACTCTGCCAGCTTTGACGCTACGTGGCGAAAGTATTCCTGTCATTGCAGATGACTTGGTTTTGCTTGGCACCGCTGATGGTCGTTTGGTTGCACTGTCTATTTATGATGGTGCCGTTGTGTGGGAGAACTCCATCGTAACTGCGCAAGGCCGTACAGATCTTGAACGTATGGTCGATGTTGATGCTACGCCTATTGTCGTTGGTGATACTGTTTACTCCGTTGCGTATCAGGGGCGAGTAGTTGCCTTGTCTCTATCAACAGGGGCATTAAAGTGGAGCCGCGATGTTGGCTCATCTGCAGGTATTGCTGTTGATCGTTTTCATGTCTACGTAGCTGATGATGAAGATCAGGTATGGGCTTTGGATCGCAGTAATGGTGCAACGCTGTGGAAACAGGACAAACTGAAGTTTCGTGATGTAAGCGCTCCTGCAACGCTGAGTAACGCTGTTGTCGTGGGGGATTTTGAAGGGTATCTACATTGGTTGTCATTGGATGACGGTGCGATCTTTGCGCGACGCAAAGTGGATAGCGATGGCGTGCGTGTCGCCCCGCTGGTCGTAGAAGACACGCTTTATGTGCGCAGTAAAGTCGGGCGTCTCGACGCCTTAGTATTAGTTAAATAGGTTTTTCCATTCAATGAAACCCGTCATCGCTCTTGTTGGTCGTCCTAACGTAGGTAAATCTACGCTCTTTAATCGTCTTACCAAAACGCGCGACGCATTGGTTGCAGACTATCCTGGTCTCACGCGTGACCGTAAGTACGGTACCGGTAAGGTGGGCGATAAGCCTTATATCGTTGTTGATACGGGCGGTCTTAGCGGTGATACAGAAGGTGTTGAAGAGCACATGGTTAGCCAAGTGGAGCAGGCCATCGGTGAAGCTGATGTCGTGTTGTTCCTGGTTGATGCCGGCGCAGGGTTAACCGCTGGTGACGAAGTGATTGTTCGTCAGTTGCGCAAAATCAATAAACCTATATTCCTTATCGTAAACAAGATTGACGGTATCGATGAAAACATCGGTGTTGCTGAGTTTATGTCGTTGGGTATGGGCGAGCCTTTGGCGATTGCCTCTGCACACGGGCGCGGTATTCGTAGCATGATGGATGTTGTGTTGGCGGATATGCCTGAGGCTGATGAAGACGAAGAGGACGAATCTGACTCCATCAAAGTGGCAATCATTGGGCGCCCGAATGTAGGTAAATCAACACTGGTGAATCGTCTGTTGGGTGAAGAGCGCGTGGTTGCATACGACATGCCTGGCACAACGCGCGATAGCATTTTTATTCCCTTTGAGCAGAACGGTAAAAAGTACACGCTGATTGATACGGCAGGTGTGCGTAGACGCGGTAAAGTAAAAGAAACCGTTGAAAAATTCAGTGTGATTAAAGCATTGCAGGCGATTGAGGCAGCTAATGTTGTTATCGTTGTTCTGGATGCCCATGATGGTATTTCTGAACAGGATGCATCGCTTGCCGGTTTTGCTATTGATGCTGGCCGCGCTATGGTCATAGCTGTGAATAAGTGGGATGGCCTGGAGAAAGATGCGCGTGAGCGTATGAAGTCTGAAATTGATCGTCGTTTACCATTCCTTGATTTTGCAGAGATGCATTTTATCTCCGCGCTACACGGTACCAATGTTGGGCATCTATTTAAATCGGTCAATGCTGCTTACGATGCGGCGATGAAGAAGATACCTACGCATGATTTAACGCGTATTCTGGAAGACGCCATTACTCAGCATCAGCCACCAATGGTACGTGGTAGACGTATTAAATTGCGTTATGCTCACCAGGGTGGGAAGAATCCACCGATTATCGTCATACATGGTAATCAAACAGATTCAGTTCCAGGTGCTTATAAACGGTATCTGACAAATGTGTTTCGCAAGGTCTTTAAGCTTCATGGCACGCCGGTGCGAGTTGAATTTCGTTCTTCTGATAACCCTTTTGCCGGACGTCGTAATAAGCTGACTCCACGCCAAGAGCATACAAAGAAAAAGCGCTCCAACGATGTGGTGAAAAAACACAGAGGCTCTAAAAAATAATTTTATAGCGCGGTCACTGGAGAATACATATGAAACGGAATCTTCTAATTGCTCTTTTGTGTGTTGCCGGCTTAGGGGCGAGCGGGCAAAGTTATGCCAGTGAAGTTGAGCAGTTGCAGCAGCAGCTGGAGGCGTTGAGTAAACGTGTGGCTGAATTGGAAAAGCGCGTAGGTATTCTAGACAAGCCAGAAGTACAACAGGCTATTCGTGAGGTGGGTGGGCCAGAGTCCCCCGGGGATAGCCAGATTGTTGATAACTGGAACTACCTGAAAGTCGGTTACGACTATGACGAAGTGAAAGAGCTGTTAGGTGAGCCACTCTCTGTGAAAAAAGGCAGTATGGAGTTTTGGTTTTATAGTGACCAAGGCACCAAGGGGCCTTTTGTTAAGTTCTTGTTCCGAAAAGTTAATTCCTGGAAAGCACCGGGTCAGTAGTTTCCCATTCGTGATTTCTTCGCGCAGCCGATTCAAGGCTGCGCTACTCCTTTTTTCATCTTTATAACTAATTTTGATTTATACCTTTGTTTTTGAGCCAAAGCGGCTTTCGCTTGTGCTGTTGGTGTGACAAGGCAGTTCGTAGTGCTTTAGTGCGCCTGTTTACTTATGAAACGGTTGCGGATGACGATAATGTCTCTATGAGCATATCTATAAAATCCGCGCAAAAAACATTGAGTAATCAACCATGTCTGACAAAGGCTTGATACTACTCGTCGATGACGATCCTGAGCTGTTGGAAGTTCATTCCCTGTATCTAAAATCTTTAGGATACAAGGTGTTAGAGGCTAGCGATGGCGCTAAGGCGTTAGATACGCTTTGGGAGCAACCTGTGCCCGTGGATGCTATCGTCTCAGATATCGTGATGCCTGAAAAAGATGGTTACGAGCTATGCCGTACTTTAAAGGCAGAGTCTGCAACCCAGGATATCCCGGTTGTGTTTGTAAGCCATCTCGATACGCTCGAAGAGAAACTGAAAGGCTTTGAGGTTGGCGCGGACGATTACATTACGAAGCCTATTGCTCCTGAGGTATTAGGGCAAAAGCTACGCGTGCTCATCGGTATGCGTGGCAAAAGCCTTGAGTTGCAGCTGCAGTTAGCAGAAACGCAAAATGTTGCTATGCAGGCTATGACTTACTCCAGTGATCTTGGGCAGGTAATGGAGTTTTATAAAAACACTTTAAGTGCGGCCAGCTTTCAGGATGTTGCTCGTTTGTTGTTTGAAGTAACTGGCAATTATGGCTTGCATGCTACGTTGCAGGTGATTACACCGCTTGATGTACTTAATTTTGGCGATACCCATGAGATTTCTCCACTCGAATCCAATGTAATAGAAATGGCGCGTCAAAAGGGACGTTTTTTCGATTTTGGTCAACGCACGATTCTTAACTACAAACACTTTTCGTTGTTGATAAAAAATATGCCTGTCGATGACGAGACACGTTACGGTGCGGTCAAAGATACTTTGGGCAGCTTATGTACGGCTATTGAGGCACGTGTAGAGTTTCTGTTACATCAAAGCGCGACCCGTTATAAAGAAGATATCGTTAATACCGTGCTTAACGTGTTAGAAAAAATTGATGAATCGTTTGCCAAAGTTCAGAGTGCTAATGTCTCGATTATTAATCAGATGATTGATGAGCTTGATGAAGCAATGATGGACTTAGGTTTGACCGAGCATCAGGAAGATCTGATTCGTACTATCGCAGTTAACTGTCGAGAGAATTCAAACCAGGCGATCAAAGATGGTCTGGCGCTTTATGATATGTTCGAAGAAGTACGTTCTCAGTTAGATCGTGTATTAAACAGTTAGCTGCTGCCAGATTAAGTCCTCTATATTCGTTGTTTTACTTCCCCGCCTGACATTTCTATTGTTTTGCTGAGTACCTTACTTACTATGTAGGGTATTTGTCAGTGTTTGCGCATTCGTGATGTGTTCTTAATTCTTTTTATCTAATTTTCAAAGTGTTGCATGTTTTGTGCAAGTGCATTTATGCAAATGCTTTTATCGTCAAATTCAATATCACCTGTATTAAATATAAAAAAATGTTAAATCAGATTTATTGTTGTTTATATAAGTATAAAAATATAGTTAAATACGGCTTAACTGATATTTTCTGGCGGTAGGGCGGATACTGCTAGGAGAGAGGGATATCAGTGATGAGAGAGGAAAAATTTAGTAGTAGCCCACCAAGGAACCTTGGCTGTTCAGCCATTTGCAGGTTATGGCGCTGAATGTAATTCACTAGGACTCAGGATGTAGTCCAGGCTTTACAACCCCAGGGGAGGATCCTTGGCTTGTTATGGCCTGTTAAAAATCCATTCTTAATATCAATGTGTCTGGTGATGGCGAGTGCTGTCATGGGTTCGTTTGCGCATGCAGAATTCGCAATGAATTTCATGGTCAATACCGAAGACGAATTGCCGGGCCGTGATAGTGCAATACGTGACATCTATTGGAACTCAGATAACGAATGGGGTAAGCAAGGTGTTCAGACTGGTTCCCCCGGCACTCCTCAACAAACGCCTTATCTTCAAGATAACAACAGCCTTGAACGTGCTCAGATCGTGACGGATCCTGACAATGGCAACACTTACTACCACATGATCTTCGGTGATTTTAGCACCGGTTTTATCCAGGAAAGCTATATCCAAATGGGGTTTGGTAATTACGGAAATACTGCCCTAGGCGAGCCTACTAACTCTGCATCTGCGTCTGGCGGTGCTTCTGCAGGGGCAGGGGATTACAACAGTGTTACTACGTTTGGTAACGGTTACGACCCACTGGATATGGATACTAATGAAACAGCAAAGCTGATGGCTTCAGGTAACGGTACAGCCAACCCACGTCGTGTCATCGTGCGCCAGATTGTGAGTGATGGCCAAATTTTTATGGAGTTTCATAAAAATCGTTACGACTATAAACCGCGTATTAGCCAAGCAGTATATACCCCAGACATAACGTCGCTTTTTGATATCGATATGAGTGGCATTCTTGTTGACGATATGGAAACCGAAGCCCCCATTATCAACACAATGGAATTGTGGGGCGAAGGTTTAATGCCTGATGCCATGGCCTTTGATATGAATAAAGACAAACAGAATTCCACCGTCAGTGGCGGTAAGTATCGCTATATAGATGGTGCTGGCTATGGCGGGGCTGATGGTACATACGAATATATCTCAGGTTCATACGATCAAGAGTCTGTCGAATGGAGTCTCTTGTATGACGAGTTTTCTTATAACCCTTGGGCCTTTGAAGAAGCCAAGCCGGAGCATCTAAGGATCAAGTAAAGACGAATATATGCACAAGGAGGTGCTAAGAGTCGGGAAGTAAAAAAGTATGCATACAAGTTGGACAACTCGTTCAAACCAAATTAATCGTGTGCTTAAACATGCACATGGTTTGCTAACCGCATTGGTGTTGTGTGGTGTGGTTTCAACTGCACAGGCAAACAGTTTTAATCAAACTGATTGGAGTGGCGGTAGTTCATCAGCAACAGCGACGGATACAGCAAATCAAACAGGTTGGACTCAGTTCTCTAGTGGCGATTCAGGTTTAACCACGGGGGCTGATATAAGCATCTCTTCCCAGCCGGGTTCTATTACGCAAGGTTACTCCCATACAGACTTTTACGAAGCCGTCGATTTTCAATCAAAAAATACCCATAAAGATTTCGACCAGTCCGAAGCGCTGCTAATTGATGCAACGGTTAATAACGGTGCTATCGGTATTAAAGCCGCTACTAAAAGCGCAACATGGACGCCTAAACCGTCCTGGAATCTGGATACCTCAACCGGTGTTGTTATAACCGATCCTGCTGCTACGTTCGCGGATCTCGACGGTGATGGTGATCTGGATATGATGGTAGGGGATCGTGATGGTGATATAGAGGGGTTTCGTAATACCGGTACTGATGAAGCTCATCAATGGACCTATGAGTCCGCTTGGAAAATTTCTCGCGATTCCCTCAACTATCCCAGTTCAATGATGCCCACATTGGGTGATCTGGATGGTGATGGTGACTTTGATTTATTGGTGGGGATTCAAGCAAATCAAATCAGGGCGTTCGAAAACGTTGGAGATTCCATCGTTCCATCGTGGAGTGAAAGAACGGATTGGAAACTGACCGTTGCAGATTCCATGGTCAGGCCAACGTTATACGATTTAAATGGCGATGGCACTTTAGATCTTCTCGTTGGTTTTGCATACTATCCCGGAACGATTGAGGCTTACACGTTTGATTCATCGTTGTTGCCCGCTACGCCTTGGGTGCGCCAGACAACGTGGGATCCACCTGATGGCTTGAACGGCGGTCCTCGTATTGCTGTGGGTGATCTGGATGGTGATCTTGATCCTGACTTGGTGATTGGTTTGCGCAATCGTACCAATTTGCAAATTATCACTAATACTAATAGCGGTTTTCCCAGCACGCCAGACTCATGGCAAGATGAAGGTTTCATTGGTGAAACGTTT